>JAGOJO010000144.1 GCA_017995075.1 Bacteroidia bacterium
TGGCTGCGATTTACCACATCTGAACCGGTCGACGGAAAAGAATGGTTGTTGCAGTTGACCTATCTCCCTTCCCGCACAACAGAGCTTTACATTCGATACCGGCAGGAAGAAAAACCAACTGATCAGGTGATGGAAGGGTGGAAGATTCCCGAGCAAGGTGTCAGGAAGAATCTACGGGTGAACCTGCAATGGATGTATGGAAAGAACATGGAGTTTTCTTCGCGCGGTGAATGGGTCCGGCAGATACAGGGCGATCAGAAGAGCGAAGGAATATTGTTCTATCAGGAGATCCGATACAAGCCGTTGGGCAAGCCGTATAGTTTCGCGGCGCGATGGTCGGTGTTTAAAACCGGAGGCTACGATGCCCGGATTTACAGTTACGAACAGGATATGGCCGGGTCGTTCAGTTTACCTGCTTATTACGACGCCGGGAGCAGGTACTATTTCCTCGTCCGGTATCGCCTTAGCCGTGGCCTCGACCTCTGGATTCGCTTCGGATCTACGGTCTATCCCGATCCGGCTTTTACCGATGAAAATGGCGAATTGCCCGCACCCAGACAGGAGCTGAAAGGGCAAATCAGGTGGCAATTCTAAGTTTTCGTAAGATTTAACGGAGATTGTGAAAAGTCTGCAGAAAACGACTATCCTTTTTCGGGTGTAAGTGTTATATTCGTACCACACAATCCCCGACAAACAAAATGAACAAACGTTTATTACTGCTGGCAGCCCTCGTACTGGTGTTGCCGGTTATGACTTTCGCCGGAAATGGCGGTAGTACCTCTTCTTACCGATTACCTGCCGGTGTTCAAGCCAGCGAAATCATGTCCCGCACCATTGTTTTTCGTGTCAATCCTGCGTACCGTTCACTCTGTACCGAGAATGAAATCCGTTCAGCAGCCTTCACGAAAGTGATTTCTGCGCTCGGAGCAGTGACCGTTGAGAAAATGTTTCCGCGTCATCTGCCACCAGCTTCTGCCACCAACGAGCGTGGTGAACCATTGGTAGATCTTTCGTTGATTTACGAAATGCATTACACCGCTTCTGCTGATCTGGTGAAAACAATCAATGCACTCCTTCGTACCGGATTATTCCTGTATGCAGAGCCGAAGTTTATTCCGACTACACAATACAATCCGAATGATCCGCAAACAAGTCTTCAGTATTTCCTTACGAAGATCAATGCGTATGCCGGATGGGATGTTCACAAAGGTGATACAAGCACGGTGATCGGAATTACGGATACAGGTACCGATATGGATCACCCTGATCTGGCTTCCAACATGAAACGCAACTGGGCTGACCCGATTGATGGTGTCGATAATGATAACGATGGCTATACTGATAACTTCACCGGATGGGATCTTGGTGAGGCGGATAATAATCCTGCTGTTGGTGCCAATGATCATGGTTCACACGTTTCCGGTTGTGCTGATGCAGTAACCGATAACGGAACCGGTGTGGCGAGTCCGGGTTTTTATTGCAAGTATATGCCTGTGAAAATTGCAGATGGTTCCGGTGCGCTGACCAAAGCCTATGAAGGTATTGTTTACGCTGCGGATGCCGGTTGTCAGATCATCAATTGCTCCTGGGGTGGATCCGGTGGAAGTACACTGGGACAAAACATCATCGACTACGCAACTTTTACAAAGAATAGTCTGGTGATTGCTGCTGCCGGAAATAATAATTCATTGCAGTTATTTTATCCTGCGGCTTACGACAATGTACTGAGCGTTGCTTCTACAGGTAACAGCGATACGAAATCTGTATTCTCCAATTTCGGAACTTATATTGATGTATGTGCTCCAGGTTCCGGTATCTACTCTGCACAATGGGATAATTCCTATCAGCAACAGAGTGGGACTTCCATGGCTTCTCCGGTTGCTGCAGGTTGTGCGGCGATCATTAAATCCTATTTCCCATCGTATACTGCATTGCAGGTGGGAGAGCAATTGCGTGTGACCTGCGATAATATCTACGGTCTGGCAGGAAATGCCGGTTATCAGAATCAGTTGGGGAAAGGACGTATCAATCTCTACAACGCACTTACGCAAAGCGGACCATCTATCCGCATGAAAAATATTGTAGTGGCAGATAACAATGATAATATCCTGATTGTAGGTGATACAATGCGCATTAGCGGTGATATCATCAACTATCTCGCTGCTACTACAAATCTGGTAGTGACAGTTACTTCAACTTCGCCGTATATCAGCATTATCGACGGTACTACAACGGTTGGTGCATTGTCTACACTGGCAACTTCGAATAACGGTGTTGATCCGTTTACGATTCGTATTCTGCCGGGTACTCCGCAAAACACTTCTATTCCGCTTACGTTCGAATTTAATGATGGTGCTTACAGTGATTACCAGCCTTACGCAGTGACAGTGAATGTGGATTATCTCAACATCACTATCAACGATGTGTATACCACCAACTCAAGTAAGGGACGTATCTGTTACAATGGTATTAGTCAGGCAGAAGGTCTTGGATTTAATTACCAGCAGAACGGTACACTCGCTTATGAAACGGGATTCATGTTAGGGATCAGCGGAAACGTAGCAGATAATGTACGTGGTGGAACTGCCGGTGCTACTGATGATGATTTCAATCCGCTGTTCACCATTCAGAAACACGAGCCGGGCATCTGGTCTGATTACGATACCTATGGTTCATTCAACGATGCAACCAATGGTGCAGGCGCTTTGAATTTTACGACCAACTATCGCACAATGTCGTGGGGTGATGCACCTTTTGCCAAGTTCCACATCTTCGAATACATCATTCACAATACCGGTGGAACAACACGTAACAACGTATATGGTGGAATCTTCTCCGACTGGGATATCCAGACATATGCGAACAATAAAATTGATGAAGATGCTGGTTTGAAAATGGGTTATACTTACTGCACAGATGCCAATGGTTTGTATGCTGGTATTAAGTTGCTCACATCTACAGGCGCCTTCCGTCACTACGGAGTAGATAATATCACCGGTGGTGGTGGTGGTGTGAATCTGTTCGATGGTTACACTGATTCAGAAAAATACACTACTCTTTCAAGCAGCCGTGCAACTGCCGGAGGAACCGGAACCGGAAACGATGTAATTGATATTGTCGGAACAGGTCCGTTTACCCTCGCTCCCGGCGATTCAGTAGTTGTTGCATTTGCATTGATTGCAGGAGATGAACTTTCTGATCTGCAAAACAGCGCACAGCAGGCGCAAATCAAGTATGATTTAGTAACAGGTATTCAGCAGGTAGATGCATCAGGTATTGCATTAGCAGATGCCTGGCCGAACCCTTCTACAGGACTGGTGCAGATTCCTGTTTATATGACATTCAGCAATGAAGTAAACATGGAAGTATACGATAACTTCGGTCGACTGATCTCAACACGCTCACTCGGCCGTTTAGGTGCCGGAGCGCATACGATCAGCGTTGATCTTAGTACACTGGCTACCGGATTATACCACTATCGTTTATTCAACAATGGCGGTGCAGTAAGCGGAACCATTCAGAAAAACTGATATAAATAAATTCAATGAACACGGGCGGCAAGGTAGTACTTGTCGCCCGTGTTTTTTTTATGCAGAAACGGATAGTTTTCTTTTTCGTTGCCGCAGGATCAGAAGAACTGTTCCGGTAATCAGGAACACTGGCCATAAGGTGATGGCAAGTAGAATTGTTTCTTTCAGAAAACTGAAGCTGCGGATGAAATTCTCTCCTGCACGTGTAAAGAATCCCCGGTCTTGCGGAGCAGAAACAGCAATGATTTCGTACATGCTTACCGTTAGAGTAGCCATAGCAACTTTGTTATGGAGGTAGTTGAGCCGGCCCTGCATCACTTCTATTTCCGAGCGTACAATATTTATCTGCTGCTCTACTTCGAGTATATCGCTGATCTTGCCTGTGCGTTGTAGTAACTGCAGATAACGTTTCTCCAGTTCCTGTTTCGCTTTCAGACGCGCCTGGACATCGGTAAACTCCATGCTCACATCATCTACACTCAGCTCTTTCTGCTCCACATATTTTGCCGTAGAGCAGAGTTCATCTATCAAAGGGGTCAGGGACTGTTGCGGGACACGGATTTCAATCGTGTTTTCCAGACGTCCTGTGCTGAGTCCCTCGTGCTCATGCGCAATATATGCCTGATGTTTTCGCAGCTGGAACGAGAGCGATTGCCGCGTCTTCTTCAGTGAATCGAATTGCAGACGAAGTTCAGCAGTACGGATAACAGAAGCAGAACCGACAGAGTCGGCAACAGATGCAGTGGATGTCTGATTAGCGGAGATTGATTCAGAAGAAGCAATTGGACTTTCCGCAGTTTTTTTACTCCCGCAGGAGGTGATCAGCAAGGCCGCGCCCAGCATGATCCATAAGATGTTACGCATAGTTTGAGAATGAAATAGCGTAACAGTGTAGAAATAGGCGGGTGTTTAATCTTTATACAGGGCGGTGAAAAAGGTAACCCGTGGTAAATTGTGGAGCTACACTAAAAAATGGAAAATCTTCTTTAGTTTATCGGCAAATGAATATGTTTTATATTAAGATTAAAACAATAACCTCGTGGATATATCGAGTTCTCCGCATTTCAACAGAACTTCAATATCAACAAAAATTTATATGTTCAACTGTAGATAAAATGGAAAGGCTTCAGGTATATAGCCCTTCTAATCCTGCTTTTGGCCAACATTAATAAAAGGTTAATCAAATTTCTGAAAAAATAATTTGGAATTTACAAAATTTGTATATCTTTGGATTATTGAGATTGTGAAAAATAGATTTTGATAAGGTGATTGTTTCCTTGTTATCCTCTATGTGCAGTGTGTAGTTTAGTTTGAAAGAGTGCGTAAATGCGATTTGTAACCTTTAAACATACATGCCATGAAAAAATTCTTTGTTCTTGCAGGATTTCTCCTGTGTTCTACTCTTGTATTCGGACAATCGGTACAAGATGTCTCCTTCAAAACGAGACCAGATGCTTCCCCCGGGTTTAACTTAAGTAGTTTTACTATTCAGTTAACCGATTCTACACAAATTGAAAAGATTGAAGTAACCATTGGCACTGCTGACGGACTATCTGATGTATTGAATCAAAGTTTTGTATTTGATCAGACAACAGGACTTTCTAATGGATTGTCTTATTCGCGCAATGGAAATGCAGTTTCCCTCCAGGCAGGAGCGATAACTGAGATGCCCACGTATTTTGGACGTGTACGATTAAAGCTTTCAAACGGCCAGTACACCGATTACTTCAGTTTTACTTCAAACTAGTCACCTCTTAACCT
>JAGOJO010000145.1:0-1861 GCA_017995075.1 Bacteroidia bacterium
TTATCCCATCCTCCATCGAAACTCATTTCTTTACGACGTTCGCTGCTGCGTTCTCTGCGCGGACCTGCATCTCCCCCACGATCACCACCTCTGCTTCCACCGCCGTAACCACCGCGACCACCACGATTTCCACCGCGATCACCACCACGGTCACCACGATCACCACCACGATCACCACCTGGTTTATCTCCACTCAGTTCAGTACGCACTTTACGATCCTGAAACATACTTCCATTCAAGGATTTCATCACTGCATCCATGCGATCTGGTTCTACGTCCACAAAAGAGTAAACACCCTTCACATCAATACGTCCGAAGATCGCACCTTTCTCACCGGTCGTGTCGCAAATGAAACGCAACAAGCGGCCTTTATCCAAACCATCTTTTGAACCGATGCTGATAAACATACGATTATGCTTATCACTGTAAGAGCGTCCACCACCAGAACTTTCTCCGCGTGAAGTTTTCACATCTGCATTCAGATCAGGTGCGTTTTTATAATACTCCAGGAATCGGTTGAACTCAATAGACACGAAACGATGAATCAATGCATCACGATCGAGTCCTTGCAGTTCATTATAGATCGACTCCAGGTATGGTTCAATTTCTTTTTCATTGATTTCCACATCGTGAATTTTCTTCACCAGCTTCATCAATTGCTTTTCGCAAACCTCCATTCCGTTCGGAACAGTAAGCTGACGGAATTTTGTTCCGGTCGATTTTTCAATCTGACGAATACGATTCAGGTCTTTCGAATGCACAATGGCAATCGACATTCCTGTTTTACCGGCACGGGCTGTACGTCCGCTGCGGTGCATGTAGTTCTCCAGTTCATCCGGAAGATTGTAATGGATTACGTGTGTTACATCCTGCACATCAATTCCACGGGCTGCTACATCCGTCGCCACCAGCAATTGCAAAGTACGGTCACGGTATCGGCCCATTACTTTATCGCGTTGCGCCTGACTTAAATCTCCATGCAGCGAATCAGCATTGTAACCATCACGCATCAGATGTTCTGCTACATCCTGCGTTTCCAGTTTTGTACGACAGAAGATGATTCCGAAGATTTCAACGTTAGCATCAACAAAACGCTTGAGTGCAGCATAACGATCCTTGGCTCGCACAACTGTATAACAGTGTTCGATATTTTCATTTCCTTTCTGATTTGACTCTGTCATAATCTCGAAAGGATCATTCATGTAATTTTTGGAAATCGCTTTTACTTCCCGTGGCATCGTTGCAGAAAACAACCATGTGTTACGGTCTTCAGGCGTATTCTCGAGAATAAAATCAATATCTTCCTTAAAGCCCATGTTCAACATTTCATCGGCTTCATCCAGCACAAGAATTTTGATCTTGCCTAAATCGAGGGCTTTACGGTTAATCAAATCAATCAAACGTCCGGGCGTTGCAACAACTACCTGTACACCACGGCGGATTTTACGGATCTGGTCCATGATACTCGCACCACCATAAACAGGCACTGCATCAAAGCCACGCATTTCCTTCGCGAAATTCTGAAGGTCATTATAAATCTGCATACATAACTCACGGGTTGGCGCCAGCACTAATGCCTGTGGGTAATTCTGATCAATATCAATCAGGTGCAATAAGGGAAGTCCGAAAGCGGCAGTTTTACCGGTGCCGGTCTGTGCGAGACCAACTAAATCCCGGCCTCCTTCAAGAAGGGCAGGAATTGCTTGTAATTGGATGGGGGTCGGCGTTACAAACCCTAGAGCTTCAACGCCTTTCACTAATCGAGCGTCGAGGCCCAGGTCTTGGAAGGTATTCATCGCGCAAAGATACGAAAAATCAGGCTTGCTTCGCTGGAAATCAGTGAAATAGTGTTTAGCGAAAA
>JAGOJO010000145.1:1961-5271 GCA_017995075.1 Bacteroidia bacterium
CCTAGAGCTTCAACGCCTTTCACTAATCGAGCGTCGAGGCCCAGGTCTTGGAAGGTATTCATCGCGCAAAGATACGAAAAATCAGGCTTGCTTCGCTGGAAATCAGTGAAATAGTGTTTAGCGAAAAGGAATTTCAAAACCAAGTAAATCTTCAAAAAGGCAGAAAATCCTTCGTAAATGTCGAAAACAGCTCAAAAATGCAGCTGAATTGCCTCAATTTCCTGCCGTTTTCACTCATTCCGGATATGGCAATAAATTTCTCCATTAAATCTCAATCCCGCAAATGATATATGTTCTGATGGTTGAATAAAACTAAACAGAACTTTGACTCATCATACATCAAAAAACCAACTGAAAAGTACAACCAGCGATGGTACTTTGAACAAGAACGAATGTATTTGCTGATGTATAAACCATAGTGAATATCCTTCAGCATCAATCTTCAAACATTGTCGACCCTTGTATGAAAAGCCTTCCCGTTCAACTAAAAACCGTTCCAGTTCAAAGCGCAAAAACCTCTGCTCACCATCAGGAAAGCCTGATTCATCGAAACATATTAGTGCTCAGCTATAAAGATGTATACCTTTACTTAAAATAAACTGCATGAAATAAAAACTACACTACACTGCTGCGTACTTTTCAACCAACGCTCCCCTACCTACTATCTGTTACCTTCCAACCTCTCCTATTATGATTCCCGCTACGCATTATCATTTGCGAAAGCAATACTTCTTCCTGTTCAGCATTTTTTTCCTTTTGTCTACCACCTTAAATGCTCAAGGTGTGGAACAAGAACCTGCATCCCTATACCTGCAAGGCAGTGATCATGATATTTATGGCATCAGCAACCGGTTTATCGAGAACGTTGGTCAATACGGCGATTACCATGCTGATTATCCCGAAATGGGACGAATACTATATGCCTACGAAGGATTTGGTATCCCTGTTTTATTTACTGAAAAGGGAATAATTTATTTACACCGAAAATTAGCAGGACCAACACTCACTGAAATTGAAATTGAAGAGCATAAGAAGAAGCATAGAAAGAAGGAAGAAGATATTGAAGAGCTTAACATCATCGATAAAGCCATCACGATTACCTGGGCCGGAGCGAATAGAGATGTAGAATACATTGCGGAACAACCCTCGTCGGAATATCATACCTACGGACTTTCAGATTCCAAAGCCAGAGCATTTGGAAAGTTAACATATAAAAATCTTTATCCCGGCATTGACCTCGTTTACAATTTTCCGGAAGACGCGCGTGAAGGATACGAATACAGTTTAGTGGTGAAGCCAAATGCTGATCCGCAGAAAATCCGGATGTTAATCGGAGGCGATGTAAAAAAAGTACGCATCGACAACAACGGAAATCTGATTTTAAAATCTGCAGCCGGAAGCACGAGCGAATCACTACCGGTTTCCTATTATGGAGATGAGTATTCAGCGCAATTAAAAACTACACAGCCATTAATAACCGCCTTCAACATATCCGGAAAATACATTGGATTTAAACTTCCGGCCGGCTATGATCATTCCCGCGGAATCATCATCGATCCATTTGTAACAGGCACCGCGAATTTAACAGGAACCGGAGCGAATGCCGGTATCGCCAAGGATGTGGATTTTGATTATGCAGGTAATGTATATGTTACCGGAGGAGGAAACGGATCAAGTCATAAACTAGCAAAGTATGATCCGGCAGGAAATTTACTCTGGACATTCAGCGGTGCACTTACTATTCCGGCCTGGTCGTTTGGGACGTACTACGGCGGATGGGTAGTAGATAAAAACACCGGACATATTTATCTCGGACAAGGATTTGTACCCAGCGGCGGACACCGTGTAATTCGTATCAACACTACCGGTGTATATGATAATTACATCTCCACCGCCAACAGCAGCTTTTTAGAAAACTGGAAAATGTATTGGAGTTGTAACGCAGGATCACCACAGCTCCTCATTGCAGGTGGCGGAACAAATTCAAATATCAACTTCGGTATACTTGCGCCACCGGCCACGACAATATCTTCGGTAAACGTAACCGGGATCCCCTACAGCGGAGGAGGCTGGGCGCAGGATATTTCGGATGTGATAATTGATCCGGCAACCAATGCGCTTTATACTATTTACGGATCCTTATTCGGCACACCGGGATTATCCAACAAAATTTACAAAAACAACGCACCCTATAGCGGAGCAAGTGTCGCCTGGAATGTTCCCTCCGGATTCACGACCATTCAGGAAATCGCCAACCGACCTTACCTCACCGGACCAGAGATCGACAATTCCAGCAACGTTTTTGCCATCAACTCTTCCTACCTCTTTTACTGGGATGGAAAAAACTTAAAAGCATTTAACAAAACCTCGGGAGCTACAGTTGGTACACCTCTCACTATTGGTGCAAACACAGCATTGATGAGCGGAGGAATTATCGCCGATGAATGCAACAATATCTTTGTTGGATTTCCGAATGGTACCATCAAAGTCTACTTTTTTAATGGCAGCACATTTGACGACGCCTCTAAACCGGATATTCTTATTCCGGGATTCAGCGCTAATGCAGTTTACGACCTTGCTTTTTACGAAGCACAGAAAATTCTCTATGCATCAGGCAAAGGATTTGTTGCATCGTTTGATTTAACTTCCTACAACTGTACATCTGCATCTTTCACATTAAATGTAACATCCAGCTGCGGAACACTCACTGCCAACAGTACGTTAACACCTACTCCACCTGTCGGAGCTACAGTTACGTATGTCCTACTAAATGGCACCACACAAATCGCCAGCAATACAACCGGTGTTTTCACAGGACTCAGTCCAAACATTAACTATACCGTTAAAGCGACCATCAATCAGGCTTGCAGCGGAATTGTTACAACTACGAACTTCACCTTACCCGGACCAACCATCGTTCCTGCCATTACCAATACCACCTGTGGTTCCGCAAATGGAATTATTACCATTACTGCAAGCGGAGGCGTTGGGCCTTATACTTACAGTAAAGACGGAATTACCTTTCAGGGCACGAACAGTTTCACCGGACTAACTTCAGGACTCTACACCATCACTGTAAAAGACGCAAACAATTGCAGCAATACGGTTGCGGTTAACATTATCAATTCAAATGGTCCGACAGTTGCCTTCACCAAAACTGATGCGATTTGCGGCAGCAGTACTGGATCGATCACAGCGATTGGCGGTGGCGGAGTTGCACCTTTAACTTATAGCATCAACGGCACTACATTCCAGACGGGCAACTTCTTCCCGGGAGTTGCAGCCGGCACATATACACTTACCATCAAAG
>JAGOJO010000057.1:0-13019 GCA_017995075.1 Bacteroidia bacterium
AATCTGATTGCCGGTGCAAATTCTGCAACATATAGTTCCAACATTTCGGGAACATATCATTGCAATATGGCCAATAGTTGTACTACTATCAGCTCCAACACCCAGGTTTTATCAGTTATAAATTCTCCTGCTGCTTCCATTACCCCGCCGGCCATCACCACTATTTGTTCACCCGGAACGATTACGTTGAATGCGGTACCACAACCCGGCGCAACCTATCAATGGTATAATAACAACAACCCGCTTTCCGGAGCTACCGGAGTTTCTTATACAGCAAGTACTGGCGGAAACTATAAAGTAGTTGTGACAAGCAACGGATGCAGTGCAACAAGTACTGTAACAACGCTGACCTCAGGTACCGGCCCCTCCACAACTATCACCTCTACAGGTTTCCCACAAATTTGTTCGGGTGAAACCTATATACTGAAAGCACCTTCAAATTCCGGATATACATATCAGTGGAGAAAAAACAATGTTAACATTTCCGGAGCAACAGATTCTATATACGGTGCAACTTCAAGTGGTGCTTACTCCGTCCAGGTTACAAACATCTGCGGAACCCTCGCTTCCGGCACAGTAAACCTGGTAGTGAAATCAAAACCAGCCGCAACAATCACTCCATCGGGTCCGGTGAGTTTCTGTGCTGGCGACAGTGTTGTACTCCAGGCTTCTACCGGTACCGGCTATACGTACTTATGGAAACGCAATTCCAATATCATCACCGGAGCTATTTCTTCTTCATACACCGTGAAAACAGCAGGTTTTTATAAAGCTGGTGTCACCTCTCAATTCGGATGTTACAAAGAATCATCCGGTTTAACTGTATCTGTTCCTTGCCGCGAAGATGGAAGTTTCACCTGGGAGAATGCTGTTGCAGTTTTTCCCAATCCCTCCAGCAACGGATTTGAGGTTTCCGTTCTGACAAATTCTCAAGAAGAAATTATTTCAGTTGTTTGTCTGGACCTTCAAGGAAGAGAAGTTTCCTTTACCTGGACACCCATCAATGACAATCGTTACCTGCTCGATGGTCTGACTCCCGGAGTATATCTTCTTCATATCAACGGAGCAGATCTCAATGTAACTAAGAAAATAATCAAACTTTAAAAAAAGTGCCGGCGAATTCATCTCACAGTTGAATTCGCCGGCACAATTATTACTTTATCTATTTCTGAACAACTACTTTTTGATAGAGTTGTTTATTGTCGATCATCAACTCGATCATAAATAAGCCCTCCGGTAAATCTGCCGCATTAAAAAACACATGTGATTTACCAGCCCCAACTTTCTGCTGACCTAAATCAACAACCAACCTTCCTGTCACGTCCAATATTTTTAAACCCACCAATTCCGGCTGAGAAACTTCTACCGGAATGCAGGTAATTCCACGACAAGGATTAGGGAAAACAGACCCCATACTCATATTGCCTTCTGGTGAATTAAGAGAAGTAGTTCCGGTCACATCAAACTTCCACCAACCGGAAGGAGCAGGCATAGGACGAACCTGAGATTTTCCACTCACCGAACTTGCCCCGACATAATAATAAACTGTAGTCCCTGCAGATTGGGCAGGTATGGAAGCAGTAAAAATATTACCGGTACCAGAAGGAGTTAAGCTTATATTTTGCCAGGTTGTAGCCGTATCGGTTGTCCAGTATAATATCGCACTATTTATTCCACTACGATGCTGTATACGAACACCAACAGGATAATCATTAATAGTATCCGTTGTATTTTCCAATGGTTGATGACTGATCAGCAATGGATCATTTGTTCCCAATTCTTTAGTGATGCAATGCAATGCACCCAATGCACCGATCATACCGGCGCAATTGATTGGAGTAATTGTATAGCCCGGCAACTGATTGCGGTAAATATTCAACGCAATAGTATCTTCCGGAATACCATACACAGGAACAATAATGGTTTTATTGATGATTGAACTGTTAGTATAGGTAAAGTAATCACCGCCGTTGTTAGGGTAAAGATTATTATCATCCGGCATAGGAATACGCACCACTTTATAGGGTGTCCCAAATACTGAATTGAAATTATTCACTACATAGAGAAGATTTGCTTCAATCTGCGGACCATCTGCTACACCATTTGGATATTGACCCACCAGCAATGTTTGCTCATCCAACAACTTCATGTGCATATCAATATGGTGAATAACATCGTATGGAAGTTTTGTCATCTTTATATAACGATTAATCCCCATAAACTGTAGCATAATGGAATCAACTTCTGCAGCAGTATGATTGATCCCGAAACCGCCGATAGGAGAATTTTCCTCCAGAATCAATTCTGAAGAAAACCCAGTTCCGAATCCGTCGGTCATAAAATTTCCACCAGTATGAACCAGATCGAAAGGGGCAGTAGTGGTTTGATACAATGGTGTTCCCAGATAGTTGGAGATAGCCACAGGAACAGCATCATCTTGTGGACGTGGACGATTATAAATCCAGTCAATTGTAACCAACGAATCCACATCATTTGTATAAGCACTCCACGGACCATAATCACGTGACCAGACAGAATTAAGGGGAGAATTCAGAAATGTAACATTCACTGTATCCACTCCACCTGCAGCCAGATAATTTATCAGTGATGTTTGAGAATCGGGAGAAGTATATACAATCACCACCCGGGTTTCCTGCTTAGCTGCGCGAACAATTTCACGTAAAATTGAAGGATAGGACTTCCATCCCACCATCAATGCCTGCAACTCCTCCCATTCTGCAATTGTACGAACAGGACTAACGGGAGGCGTAACCGAAGAAACATTCGGAAAAGAACCCACCGGAGCCGAACGGCTCAACATATAAGAAGGAATCAAGGCCTTTTCTGCAGCATCCATCTGATGACCAGATTGAGCGAAAGACAGGAAAGGAATAAAGAGCAACAGGAAAACCTGCAGAGTATATTTTTTCATCGTAAGGAGATAGAGGATAAAGATAAAAAAATCCCGCCTCTGTTTGAGACGGGATCTAAATCCTTGGTTATCTGCAAATTAATCAGGCGTATTTCCTGAATTAATCATTTCTTTACCTTGAAGCACCCTTTGCTCCAATGCATCTACCTTTTCACGAGCCTCAAAAATATCCAATGGCTTAAACAAAACATCCATCGTGCCAGGTGCAAACTCATCAAGGCTTGGACATTCTCTCTTCGACAATGCAGTCACAAGAATAATTGGAATATGCTGTGTTTTATCTTTACTACGAAGCGAACGGGCAACTTCAATTCCCGTCATATCATCAAGTTTATAATCGAGCAGAATCATATCTATCGACTCCATATCACACATTAGCAAAGCTTCCGCTCCACTAGTTGCCGATAAAAACTCGCGATGATCTTCTGACAGTACGCTCTCCAGGGTTAATAAATTCTCAGGTCGGTCGTCGACAAGAAGAATAAATGTTTTCTTTTTCATATAGTGATTCGCCCACTTATACTCAAGATAGAGGTAAGGGTTTATTAAATTAGGACAAGAAGTTTAAAAATCTTACAATACCACTAATTGTAGTGGTACGGTTCTACCTATACATCCAAACCTTCATCAATGAAAGTAATTGATCTGTCTGAATGGGTTTGGTAAGATAATCAGAAGCGCCAGCCTCCATACATTTTTCCCGGTCTCCGGTCATGGCCTTAGCAGTTACAGCAATCACAGGCAGGTGTTCCCATTCCGGATTTTTCCTGATTTCCTGCGTCGCCTCATATCCATTCATATTCGGCATCATAATATCCATCAAAACCAATTCAATTTCCGGAATATCTTTTAAACGCTGAATTGCCTCAAGGCCATCATAAGCACAGATTACATTAATACCTTCCTGCTCCAGGATATTGGTAATAGAATAAATATTCCGCATATCATCATCTACCACAAGAACAGTTTTTCCCTGTAGCATATTTTCCATGCGCTCCTTCACTTCATCATAATGTTCTTTCCCTTTTTCGATATGATGCAGGAAAGAATCAGTTGCATCCAGTACTCTTTCCTTTTCACGGGAAGGATCGCGATTTATAATTTCCTCTACCTCTTCGAATGGATTTTCACTCTCCGCTTCAAGTACCACAGTCGGAATATTTCTCAAACTATCGATACTACGAGCCTTCTGAAGCCATTCTGCATCAGTAGAACCTGAGCCGATAATGAACCCGGAATAATAATTATTACGAGCCAATTCCGCACACTCTTCCAGACTTACTGCATTCACCACTTCTACAGATTTCTCCTTTTGACGAAGCTTCTCAATAATTCTGGCCACTTCTTCATTGCGGTCGCCGAGGTATAGCAGTTTCTGAGAAGCATGTTCAGCATCTATTTCTCTAAACAAAATTTCCATCTCCTGTTTACCTGCGGGTTTGGAAATATAACTGCTTGCACCCATGTCAATTCCTAACTGACGTTTATCCACAGAGGATATAATATGCACCGGAATTTTGCTCAGCTCTGTTGATTCCTTTAACTTTTTCAATACTGTCCAGCCATCCATCACCGGTAAACGCATATCCAGGATGATAGCATGCGGCTTGTATCGTGATGCGTAAGTCAACCCTTGATCCCCTTGCAATGCAATGATTGCTTTGTAATTAAACCGGTGACAATGATTCATCAGCATTCTTGCGAAAACATAATCATCTTCCACAATTAAAATAACCTTATCCTTTCCACCAATTTTATTTCTATCATCACGAATTTCATCCTCCGTATATAGGTTATCATGAATAAACCCGGAAGTACCGGTCATATCCATTACACCCTGCTGCTGATATAATTCAGTCATCTCACCAGAAGGCAACCTATTAGCATCAGTATTTGTAACAGCAGCCGGGAGATAAACAGTAAAAGTACTTCCAGCACCGTCAATACTTTCCAGCCCAATTTCACCACCCATCATCGACACCAACTCTCTGCATATTGCGAGTCCAAGTCCGGTACCACCAAACTTCCTGCTGGTAGAACCATCTGCCTGCTGAAAAGCTTCAAACACTTGCTTTTGTTTATCTTCAGGAATACCAATTCCGGTATCCTTCACCGCAATGCTGATCACTTTATCCGCCTGCAATAAAGCCTTTTCCTTGTAGACAGCATCTGCAGGAGCATTGCCGATTGAAAGGGTAACTGATCCATTAACAGGAGTAAATTTAAAAGCATTCGACAATAAATTTTTAATAACCTGTTCAAGGCGGACTTTATCCGTTTCAACAACAAGATCATCGGGCACTTCAGGAATAATAAAATTGATTTGTTTTTCAGAGGCAAAATCACGGAAAAGAAGATGAATATCCATAGCCATGGATTTCATTGTCAACATTTCATTCTGGAACTCTACCTTACCTGCTTCAATTTTAGAGAGGTCAAGTATATCATTAATCAAGGTTAACAGGTCGTTTCCGGACTTATGAATGATACGAGCATGCTCCATCTGCTTCTCGTCCAGATTCTGGCGTTTATTATCTGCCAACAATTTTGCAAGAATCAGAATACTATTCAATGGAGTTCGCAATTCATGGCTCATATTCGCCAGGAAGGCAGACTTATACTTGTTACTTTGCTCCAGCTGTTCTGCTTTGAATACAAGACTCAAGCGGGCATCTTCAATTTCAACGTTTTGTTGCTGCAACAATTTTGCTTTATCCTGCAGTTCAAAATTGACCTGCTTTAACTCTTCTTGTTGCGCCTTCAATTCTTCCTCTGATTGTTGCAGAAGTTGAGATTGTTTTGTTAACTCATTATTTATTTTACGTAGTTCCTGTTCCTGATAAGCCAATTCATCTGCTTGTTTTCTTGACTCTTCCAGTAACTGAGAAGTTATAAGATTTGCCCTTACACTGAACAAACTGGCTGCAACAGGCTCAGCCATCTTTTCAAGCATTTCTCTTTTCTCAGGCGTGAAAGGACGAACGGAAGCCACTTCAATTGCACCAACTACTTTACCGCTGGTTGCAAGAGGGATAATCATAATACTACAGGTACTGGTTTCACCCATTCCTGTATCAATTGTAAAATATGGATCATGAACATCGTCCAGTGAAATAACTTTATTCGCTGCAATAGCCTGCCCAATCAATCCTTCCTTTAATTCATAGCGCCGGCTATTCAAAATTTTATTGTTCAAAGCATAATATGCACCCAACTGAATATGCAGATCATTCATATCCTCGTTATGCAATAAGAATACTGCAGCCTGTTGTACTCCGGCCTTTTCGACAATATGGTCAATAATCTTATCCAGCAATTCATTTATATCATCGGTATTAGAGCGCATCAGCTCATTTAACTGAGCAAGGCCCTCCGCCAACCACGCACGCTGCATTTCTTCTTCCGCTGCCTCTTTCAAACGGTTTCTCATTTGCAGGAGTGCATGACCTTGAACATCATTCGCACTTAAAGGCTTATAAGGATGATTAAAGTTCCCCTTCCCAATTTCCTCTGCAAATTTGGATGTTTCCCTGAAGCCACTCACCATAAAACGAAGTGCCTGCATCATTTCCCCAACTGCATTCTGCGGGAATTTCATTTTTAACTCAGGCAATTCACCACGACCCATTTGCATGATAATGCTACGCACTGTTAAAATCGGTACAATAATGCTTCTACTGATAATGATACCCGCAAATAAAATCGCCGCTATAATTAAGAGTGCTATTCCTAATACCACAACCATGAGCATATCAAAGCGGTAAAGCATAATATCCTGCTGCTTGGCTGCCATTTCAGAACGTTTAGCAGTTATTTCCTTTAATTCAGTGGTAATTCTTTCCGAACGCGGAATAATTTCTCTTTCAAGAATTTCCTCTGCAGCAAAACGCTTCACCGGATCCTGATAATCTTCAAATGTTATCAGCAGTCGCATAATCTGCGAATGATAACCCGTTAAATCATCATAGTCCCTAAACAAACGATCCATCATCGCGGATTGAGAGGTGTCGGGCCAATGTGTCATTAAACCCTTCATACGCCCTCTTAATTCAATGTAAGACGAATTATTGAGGTAACGAAGACTGTCCTTGTCAGACTGATTATTGGGCAAATACACCCAGTTTGTAATCAACATCCTCGAACGGGTAACCAATAGATTAAACTTAGAGATAGTATTCAGCGATGGGTTGGTATTATTTACCAACTCACTTGTGATACCATGGCTTTTCTTAATGGTATAGGTACTAATTACCGCATTTACCAATGCAATCGCAATCACGACAAAGAAAACTATATAGATTTTCTTGTCAATTTTTTTAAAAGCTCTTTGTTCTTTCATGGTCGATAAATTATCGGATAGTTACTGCCAGATTATACAGTTGATTTGAAACTTTTAATCCTTGTTTTTTGATAGAGACATCATTCAACTCAAATTTTAATGTCTCGTCCTTTTGAATGATATTAATACAAGAACCTTTCGCTGCCATTCCTTTATCCTCAGTGACAATGAGAATTCCCTTATCATCCATCTGTTCAAGTATCTTCTGAAGCTTTGCACTATGCGATTTACTCACATACAGAATTTGTGTTGTCTGTATATCATCAATACTCATAGCACCACGTATCTCCACAGGTTTGTCAAAAATCCTGCGCCCTTTCAATACAATATTTAATCTATCTTTTACGGGACTATCGCCAAGCACAGTAATTACAAACTTTTGTGTATTCATCACATGCGCAGGCCATTCAATTTGTTTGGTAAAATTGTAAACAAACAATGCTTTAACTGTGCTCTCATCAGGACCTGCATTATTTTGCAACTTATCAGGCACCGCACTACAAAGCACGAGCAAACACATCAGCCAGCAGCTGATTAACCTGAATGCATATATGCTTCTTTTCCTTTCCAAACTTTAACTACTAGAAATTCTGATAACTGATGCGTAACTGAAACTCCCTGCCCATACCAGGCAATGGAGCATGATCACTATTGTATGGCTGTATGAACAACTCCTCCTGGTCCAGAATATTCCGAACACTGAAACGCATACTCAAGCCTTTTGCTTTTTTAAACCGATATTCCAGATGTGCATTCAACAAAAGGAACGGTTCATATTTTTCGTAAATCTGAACCCCAGTAGTTTCGTCAAGTTTATTTATACCGTAACGACTACCAATCCATGTTACATTCGATCCAAACTGGACATTTGAAGTTAACATATATCTGAAGGCAAGATTTGATTTGCACTGTGCCAATCCCAGGTGAGCATTATCATCATCCGGAATATTGTAGAAAGTAAAATCACGTTGATCATTCGCCATGTAATAGGAAGTATTAAAGTCAATTCCTCCCCATTTCTTTTTCCACTGGAAAACAACCTCCATTCCATACGTCCCGGTGCTGCTTACATTTGTATATGCATCAGTATTTGTGATTGTATCCACAAAATAGATGATAGGATCATGAGTATTTACATGATATAGGTTTAATGTGAGATACGCATCTCCGGAAACTTTAAATCCTCCTTCTACTTCAAACACATCGGTAGATTCCGGCTGTATTTTATCAGAAAGATTAATATTTTGAGTACTTGGTGCTCGGAAAGCCCTACTGTAAAGTGCTTTCAGATGGAAACGTTTGAATTCCTTTGTTAATCCGATTCGGGGTACAAGTGAATTATTGTAACGCTCATTGTAGTTAAACCTGAATCCGGCAACGATATTCGCCCATGATGCAGCATACAACGATTGAGCATATACGTTGATATTTTCATTCACAAAAGTGTTTGTACCTGTGGTATTGAACACTTCATCTTCAATTAATATTTTTGAATCGTCACGATCAAGTGAAATACCTCCTGAAAAATTTAAACGGGAATTAAGGTCATACGAAGAATTAATTGTGGCTGTATAAACCATTGTATTAATCCTGAATGGTTCAGAATCTGTATCCAGGTATTTCTTAGGCGTACTCCATGGTGTTTCGTTAGAGATACGTAATGAAGGAACTACCTTCCATTTATCATTAGGCTTCCAGTTGTACTTTACTTCGAAAATATTATTTACAAATTGCATATAAGATGCAGCCTCTGCAATTTCCACGTATTCATCACGCGTTTGCACTGTATAGTTGTCGCTGATTAACCGAATGTGAAGGTTTCCGATATTCCCTCCTGCATTGAGGAAAATATTACGGATTCCACTTTGGTTCTGCATATCATACCCATCTCCGAAAATATCAGAATACCTATGATGACTTCGTTGAGTTTCAGATGCATTTATTTTTACCGAGAACGAACTTGACTTGCCTTTATGTCCCAGATATGTACTTAAATTAGATCTTGACAATTGTTCTGCTGTGGTTCCCTGATAAACAGTGGCCCCTGCTTCTGTACCGGATTTTGGTGTACGTGTAATTATGTTGATCACTGCATATGCAGCAAAACCTCCGTGTAAGGCAGAACCCGGCCCCCTGATTATTTCAATCCGGTCAATATGTTCAACCGGATAGTGATTTCCAAACTGCAAGGTTGAGTATAAACTTTCGTTCATCTCCTGACCATCTATAAACAATACTACCTTTCCTTCATGAGCCCAGTTCCCACGAATTCCAAGTCCGACAACACCCTCTACATCAAGCCCGAATTCAAACCCGGGAACGTTCCGTAATACCTCCATAAGGTCGCGGGCACCTTGATTTCGGATATCCTCAGCCGTTATATAGGTAATAATACCCGGCGATTGTCGCGGTGTCAGCTCCTTGATAGAAGCAACCGTTATCTTGATATTCATCAGATCCTCCAGACTCAGGGAATCAAATGAGACCTCCGTGTTTACCGGCGGCTGGGCAATGGCCGGCAAACTCCAGAAAATCATCAGGAAGTACAGAATACGTTTTAGACGATACATTGGTAGTTTATCAATGCATCATTATACGCTGTTAACCCTCAAAGGTTAGATAGCCGGAAATAAAAAAAGGGGGACTTTCGATCCCCCTAACTTATTGTATTACACTATCTTAAAAGATTAATTGTTCCCTTATATCCTGCATCCTTTACCTTCAGGATGTAGAAATAGGTTCCTACAGGACACGGATCTCCATCTCCTTTGCGCCGCCCATTCCAACAATGTTCACCTGATGTACTTTCAAAAATCAGTTCACCCCAGCGGTTGTAAACCTTCCAGACACTGCATTCTTCAAAATCCAGTTTTTTGCGCAAATCGAAACAATCATTGATTTCGTCACCGTTTGGCGTAAAGGTGTTTGGCAAGCCTTTAATATATCCTTCAAGGTCTTCGAAGTTGAGTGGCATACTCATAGTGTCAGTGCAGAAATTATTCGAAGCAATTAAAACGAGATTTACATTCGCCCCAAACGGATACTGATAAGCCGGATTATCATTGGTGCTTGTATTTCCATCTCCAAACGACCAATTATACTCCATAGCATCTGAACTCAGGTTTACTGTTTTAATACGAATTCCGTCACAGTTGACAACCGTTTTAGTAGTATCAAGTTCGAAGAGTGCCTGCGGCTGAGGATTTATATCTACCAATACCTGATCATCATCTGTACAGCCATTAATATCCGTTACAACTACTGTATAAAGAGTTTGTGCGGAAGGTCCGGCTAACGGATTTGATATGTTCGGGTTATTTAATCCTGACGTCGGTGACCAGGCATATGATACACCACCTGTTGCTGATAATGGCACCGAATTCCCATTGCATAAAATTGTATCTATTCCTGCATCCGCTACCGGAAGAGCATTCACCGTTACTGTAACAGAAGAAGAATTACTGCATCCATTGGCATCGGTTGCAACAACGGTATAAATGGTGGTAGCAGAAGGATTCGCCTGTGGATTAAATATTAGCGGATCACTTAGTCCTGTAGTAGGGCTCCAGCTGTAGTTCACTCCTCCGCTTGCATTCAATGTGGTTGGTGTACCAATGCAGATTGCAGTATTGCTTCCCGCAGATACTATCGGTAACGGATTAACGAAAACAATCACATCGTCGGTATTTTTACATCCGTTTCCATCTGTCACCAACACTGTATAGGTAGTAGTTGCAGTTGGGAATGCAAATGGATTTGCGACTCCGGGATTATCGAGTCCCGCTGATGGACTCCAGCTATAAGAAGTTCCGCCACTAGCCTGCAACGAGGCTGAATCACCGGAACATATCGTTGCATTTGTTCCTGCATCTGCCGGTGGCAACGGATTCACAGTAACATTATAGGTAACCGGATTACCGGTACATCCATAACTATTCGTTTCAGTTACGCTCACTACTGCTGCACCTGATCCTGTCCAGTTTGCAGAGATACTATTGCTTCCGTTACCGGTTAGAACTGCCCCACCGGTTATTGTCCATTGGTAGGTAGATCCTGTTGTATTAATTACATTGAATAATCCGGTATCACTTTCGCAGATAGACGAATTGCCGGAGATTGCACTTGTTTGCGGTACCGGACTAATCGATACATAAATCGTATCAGATACACCAAAACAAACAGTATCAAGCGTAGTACTTGTTTCTTCATACCACAACGCAACGATAGCAGGTCCAGTAATATTCCAATCAACAGTAACAGTAGAGGTACCATTTCCATTTACGATGGTGCCTCCATTCGCAAACCAGTTATATACTGAACCAGGTGTATTGATACTTGAATATACCTGCGATTGCGCCTGATTTGCACATAATGTAGAAGGACCTGTAGGTGCTGCCGGCGTAAGAATCACATTGATGTTTGTAGGAAGTATAATCGGATCTGACTGACATCCTCTATCGGTGATTTCAATAACTGTCACATTTCCGGTACCTGCAGTATCCCAATCGACAAAAATTGTATCCTTTCCCTGTCCGCCGGCAATGATTCCATTTTGAACTGTCCAGCTATAAGTACTTGTACTGTTCGGATTATTTACCCAGTATGGCACACCTGTTACTCCAGGACAAAGTGAAACTGTTCCCGATATACCTGTAATAGTAGCTGCGGGATTGACAGTAATAGTTATTGTATCAGAGTTATTGCAAAGATTCGCATCAGTACCATTCAGGATATAGGTAGTTGTAGCAGACGGACTCACAGAAATTGAAGATCCTGTTCCGGCTGATCCACCGCCTTGAACTATCCATGTATATGTGGATGCCCCTCCCGCGTTTAACTGAATAGTATCGCCATCGCAGATGGTATCATTTGCAGCAGAGATTGCAACATTCGGCAGTTGATTTACCGTAATAGTAATTGTATCGGTATTAACACAGGTTGCTGAACTTGTACCTGTAACAAGATAAGAAGTAGTAACACCCGGACTCACATTCAATGCCGCTCCTGTTCCGATACTTGTACCGGGAGAGGTTAATAAAGCCCAGTTATACGAATTAGCTCCGGAAGCTGTCATGATTGTACTTTGGCCAAAACAAATCGGGTTCTGTGATGCTGTTGTTGCTACTACCGGCAGAGGATTGATTGTAATATTGGCACTATCGCGGGATGTACATCCATTCCATGTTGTAGTCACAGTGTAATACTGCGACACTACTCCCGGGCCCGGATTCGAAACCGTTAACAAGGGACTTGAAGATACTGTACTGCTCAATCCAGTTCCCGGCGACCATACATAGGTATACCCAGCTGTAGAAGCAGTTCCTAACGTTAACGTATCTCCGTCACATAAAACAGTATTGCTTCCTGCTTCGGAAACCGGAAGGGGCTTAACTACCGCCTCAATTGTATCTCTATCAATACAACCAAACCAGTTTACAGTCATTACATAAGTTACCGTATCAAAAACAAGTGTTCCGTTAGTCAATGTAAGGTTGGGTTGAGCGGAAGATGCAGAACTCAAACCTGAAGAAGGACTCCACGAATAAGCATAACCTGAAACAGACGAAGTACCAATCGACACCGTTTGACCTGAGCAGAACAAAACATCATTTCCGGCGGCTGCAGTAGGAACAGGACTTAATACAACCTGTACGGAATCGGAAGTAGTACATCCATTCAGCGTAGTCGTTACAACATAGAACAAAGTATCCGGATCAGTAGCTCCCGGCGCAATATTTAATGTAAGAG
>JAGOJO010000057.1:13119-19887 GCA_017995075.1 Bacteroidia bacterium
GCAGTAGGAACAGGACTTAATACAACCTGTACGGAATCGGAAGTAGTACATCCATTCAGCGTAGTCGTTACAACATAGAACAAAGTATCCGGATCAGTAGCTCCCGGCGCAATATTTAATGTAAGAGTTGGATTCGAAATTACTGTGCTGCTTAATCCACCGGAAGGGGTCCATACATATGTATAACCGGCGGTGGTGCCTGTACCAAGATTTACTGTTGAACCTGTGCAGAGTAATTGATTCGTTCCGGCATTGGAAACAGGAAGCGGATTAATGGTAACTGCAACTGAATCTGTATCCCTGCAGCCAAACCAATTTGCAATAACTGCATAATTAATTACCAGCGGAGATGTACCTGAATTGGTAGCACTGCTCACAGGATTAGAAATTGTACTGCTGCTCAATCCTGTTGTAGGTGTCCATGTATAAGCATATCCCGGAGTTGTTGGTGCACCAATACCAACACTTTGCCCGGAACATATCGTTTGATTGCTTCCTGCCACTGCTGTCGGCACCGGACTTACTATAACTCGTACTGAATCACTGGTTGTACACCCATTCAGTGTAGTAGTTACCACATAAAAATTAGTATCCGGAGTACTCGTAACATTTGATAAAATAATCTGTGGATTGGAAATAGTTGTTCCACTTAATCCACCTGCAGGCGACCAGCTATATACATAACCGGCTGTAGAAGTTGTTCCTAGCTGACCTGTTAAACCGGAACATAAATTCAAATCCGTTCCTGCATTCGACACCGGATTCGGACGAACAACCACATTCACCGTATCTCTGTCAATACAACCGAACAAAGAGGTAGTTACCACATACGGAATAGTATCGTTGGTAGTTTGTGTTGTTGTTAATGTAACGCTCGTAGAACTTGAAGTTGAGCTACCCAAACCGGTTGACGGACTCCAGCTATACGTATAATTTGCAGTAGCTCCACTTCCGATATTTCCACTTGCACCACTGCAGAAAGTAATATCTGATCCTGCCAGCGCAGTTGGAACCGGACGAACTATCACCTGAACGGTATCCGTATCCTTACATCCAAAACTATTTTCTACAATCAATACATACTCCAAGGTATCCGGTGTGGAATTGGAAGTAGTAAGTGTCAATGAAGGATTTGCAATAGTTGTATTGTTTAATCCGGAAGCAGGGCTCCAGGTATAAATAAATCCGGAAGTTGGCAGACTACCCAATGGAGCTGAATTCCCGGAGCAAATACTAATATTACTTCCGGCATTGGCAATCGGGAAAGGATTGGCAGTAACCTCCACCGTATCTGCATTACTACATCCATTCTGGCTGGTGGTAAGTATATAAGTAGTTGATTGCGGGGTGCCGCCACCGTTAGAGATGGTTACCGTAGGATTTGAAACAGTCGAACTGCTTAGTCCGGTAGCAGGAGTCCATGAATAAGACACACCGGCAGATGAAGGTCCTCCGATAGTAAGTGAAGATCCCGAACAGAATGAAATATCACTTCCTGCATTGGCTGCGGGCAGGGCTTTTATCACTACTGCTTTATTAACTGTATCTGCAGGACAACCAAAAGGATTGGTAGCAATGACCGAAACAGTTGCATTTCCCACATTGTTAAAACTTACTCCTGCTGCAGCAGTTGTACCACCACTCACCTGTGATCCATTATTCACGAGCCAGTTGTACGTATATCCCGAAATCCCCGAAACAGAATATGGAATAGCACTTGCTGCATTCGCACAAATGGAATCAGGACCATTGATCGATGAAGGTTGTTGCGCAGGTTGCACATTGATCGTGTACACCACATTCGTTGTTTTCGCCGGACATCCATTATCGGATACAATAGCCGTAAACTGATATGGCGTGCTACGACCTTGTCCGCAGGCGGTGGTCCAGCAAAACTGACTGGATATATTATTCGGTCCGGCTGCACTGCTCAATGTAGCGGGTGGATTTACAATCGCCGAATTAAATACATCACCGGTTGGAGTCATAAACAAACTATCTCCATTCGGATCAGTAAATGCCACATTAAAACAAAGCGTCTGCCCTTCCTGAATCGTAAACGAAGTTGCAGTACTACCAGTAGTTAAAGTTGGGGCAGGATTCGAAGGACAATTAATTACGATCAGCTGAATATCGCGACGTGTAATACCAATCAACACACCATTACGATACTCGGCAATCTCTACAGCCACCACATAAAATCCCTGATTCGGTGAAACGTAAGAAGCGAGGCCGCTGGTATTATCGATGGAAATATATCCACCCGCACCAAAAGGACTTGTCACACTATACCCAGCTGCATAAACTATATCCGGTATAGGCCATGTATAACTATTGGGAGGATTCGGAGCTGAATTAATATTATCAGAAATACCCCAATAAGGAGTAACGAAATTATACACCAATGAATCACCATTCACATCGAATGCCTGATTCAATACACTCACTGTATCGTTCGCACAAATAAATGGAACAGGTGCAACTGCAAATGTGGGACTACTGTTCACCACTGTTGGAGGCGGCACAGAAGCAAAGTACGCCTGACCGGTACCGCCGGCATTGTCCACATTCGCGATATTATTATTCCGGCAACATCGATCTGCAATAAAATAATAACCCGTTGTATTTGCAGGCACACTTATGATAGCCTGATAAACGCCCTCTTCCACGCAAACAGAAGGAAGGAATGTGCAGGAGTCATTCGCATTCGGTGGTGTAATAAACTGCTGAGAAATCAGCGGCAAGTTCACTGTTGCCAGAATATCCTTATTACCGCCGGGATTACCGGGATTATCCTGATAGGCGCCCATCTCCTGAAAGTTGGGCAATTGCGAACTACCCGGATCGCATAATCGATAAATAGTTAATGTCACACGATAATCGTAGAGACCGGTAGATCCGTTCAATCCGAGATATTCGTATGCAAGGTTTCCACCCATAAGGTGTGTGGCCTGTACTTCTGCGCTCAGAAATATAGCGACGAGTAACCAGGCGTAGCGTTTAACTACGCGTTTGAGAAATTCCATAAGGCAATTGTTTTGGTGTGGGCGTGGGTTGTGAAAAGAAATTGTTCACTCAAAGTAACCTAATTACTACGTAAGTACAAAATACCAAACTTGTATAAAAACCTTAAATTCTATGGTTTTAAGGTGGACGGAAAAAGGATAAAACACTATTTTTCAGCCGTGGAATTTCATCCGATCACCATTATTGGCGCAGGTCCGGCAGGGAGTACTGCTGCACTGGCACTTGCTAAAAGAGGTCAACAAGCTTTATTAGTCGACCAATCGGAATTTCCACGTGACAAGGTTTGTGGTGATGCCCTCAGTGGTAAAGTAGTCCTTACCCTTCGGAGAATCGACCCTTCATTAGTAGAAGACCTTGGTTTGCAACCATTTACCCTTGGATCACATGGCGTAATTTTCATTGCCCCAAACGGGAAGGAACTAAAAGTGCCTTTTCGGCGGGAGACTGATCCATCGAATCCTCCGGGGTATATTTCCAAGAGACAGGATTTTGACAATTGGCTTTTCGCGAAAGCATCAGCGAGCACCGGCATTACCACCATCACCAATTTCCGCATTGAGAAATTTCGTCGTGAAGGTGACGAATGGATACTCAGCGACAAGGAGGAAAAAAGAGTTATCCGTACTAAACTGGTGATTGCTGCAGATGGTGCTCATTCACGTTTTGCGAAGGAAGTGGGTGGTATTGCCATGGAAGATGAACATTACTGTGCCGGTTTACGTGCTTACTACAAAAACGTAAAAAATCTCGACACACAAGGATATATTGAACTGCATTTTGTAAAAGATTTTCTACCCGGATACTTCTGGATATTTCCTCTACCGAATGGATATGCCAATGTAGGAGTAGGTATGCGCAGTGATGTAGCAGGTCGCAAGAAGATTAATCTGAAAGAAGCGATGCTGCAACTGATTGAAGAAAATCCGGCAATTAAAGCGCGCTTCGAAGGAGCAAGTATTGAAGGGCCGATTCGCGGCTATGGGTTACCGTTAGGTTCTAAAAAACGGTCGATTTCCGGAGATGGATATATGCTGCTGGGAGATGCGGGCTCATTGATTGATCCATTTACAGGTGAAGGAATCGGAAATGCAATGATCTGCGGATTGAAAGCGGCCGAAACAGTAGAATCTGTTAACGGAAATTATTCGCGTGCGGCATTGGAAATTTATGATCAGTCAGTTTACAAACGTTTATGGCCGGAGTTGAGTCTGAGCAAAAAGATGCAGGAACTGGTGAAGTATCCATGGCTTTTTAATCTGGTAGTAAACAAAGCCTCGAGAAGTAAAACGCTGCAGGAAACTATCTCCTGTATGTTTGAAGATATTGATTTGCGCGGCCGATTAAAGGACCCCAGATTTTACCTGAAAGTACTCTTCGAATAACCTCTATCCAGACCTGAGGGACGCCCTCGTCCTGACCGAAGTTTTCTTATTGACTGACTTATGTCACTCGTCCTTCGAGGACAGAATTTTAATTTTCACGTTCCAAATAACATCAAATCTGCAAGAAGATGGAAGCAACGATCGTGAAAAACTCTTCAGCCGGAGAGCAAAAAAAACACAATAAGAAATTTGAAATAATGGATGGTAACGAGGCAGCGGCATATGTTGCTTATCGTACCAATGAAATATGTGCGATCTATCCAATCACCCCTTCCAGTTCAATGGGCGAATGGTCGGATGAATGGAGTGCCAACGGTATAAAGAATATTTACGGCACGGTACCTACTGTAATTGAAATGCAAAGTGAAGCAGGAGCTGCAGGTGCCTTACATGGATCGTTGCAGGGAGGAGCCTTATCTACCACCTTTACCTGTTCACAAGGGCTATTGCTCATGATCCCCAACATGTATAAAATGGCCGGGGAACTGACTCCGGTTGTTTTTCAGATTGCTGCACGCGCTTTGGCAACACATGCACTTTCAATCTTCGGCGATCATAGTGATGTGATGGCAGTTCGAAGTACAGGATTCTCTATGCTCTTCGGCAATAATCCCCAGGAGGCAATGGACTTCGCTTTGATTGCGCAGGCTTCTACGCTGAAAGCACGTGTACCATTCCTGAATATTTTCGATGGTTTCCGTACTTCACATGAGCTCAATAAAGTGGAACTGATACCAGACGAAGTGATGCATGCGATGATCAACATTGCTGATGTAGATGCTCATCGTCATCGTGCATTGAATCCGGAAAATCCGTTCATTCGCGGTACAGCGCAGAACCCTGATGTCTTTTTCCAGGGAAGAGAAGCTGCCAATAACTTTTATCAGGCTGTTCCGGGTATAGTGGAAGAGATGATGGAGCACTTTAAGAAATTAACAGGTCGCTCCTATCAGTTGTTCGAATATTATGGCGATACACAAGCTGAAGAAATCATAATCATGATGGGTTCAGGTAGTGGAGCAGTACGTGAAACAGTCGATCATCTGAATGCATCCGGAAGAAAAACGGGAGTTCTTTCTGTTCGGTTGTTCCGGCCTTTCTCCGTTCAGCATTTTATCCACGCTATTCCTGCTTCCGTAAAACATATTGCAGTACTTGACCGCTGTAAGGAAAACGGCAGCATCGGCGAGCCACTGTATCAGGACGTATGCAGCGCGCTACGGGAAGGATGGAAAGGAGTACAACCTTCGGTAATAGGTGGCCGTTATGGACTCGCTTCAAAAGAATTTAATCCGGGAATGGTGTTGGCAGTATTTGAAGAACTGGAGAAAGAAGCACCGAAAAATCACTTTACTATCGGAATACATGATGATGTAAGCCATACAAGTCTCGACTGGAATCAAGAGTTTAATCTCGAATCTCAGCACCGGTTTCGCGGATTGTTTTACGGACTTGGTGCAGATGGAACTGTGAGTGCAAATAAAAATTCTATCAAAATTATTGGTGAAAGTACATCCCAACATGTTCAGGGATACTTTGTGTACGACTCAAAGAAATCAGGTTCGCTGACTGTATCCCATTTACGATTTGGTGATGCGCCGATCCGTTCAACCTATCTGGTGCAATCCGCCAACTTTATTGCCTGCCACCACTTCTCCTATCTGACCAAATACGATGTACTGAAATATGCAGAACATGGTGCCACTTTCCTCTTGAATGCGCCCTATGAAGCTACTGAAGTGTGGGACCGGTTACCCGACACTATTCAGCATGAAATCAAAGAAAAGGAATTGAAGTTTTATGTCGTCAATGCTTCCCGTGTTGCGCGTGAAACCGGAATGGGATCAAGAATTAATACTATTCTCCAAACATGTTTCTTTGCTATCAGCAATGTGCTGCCACGCGAAGAGGCAATTGCGAAAATCAAGGAGGCGATTTACAAAACTTACTCCAGAAAAGGAGAAGCAGCCATTCAAAAAAATTATCATGCAGTAGATGAAGCGTTGGCACATCTGCATCAATTGGACTATAGTCGTTTCACGATTGGCTCACTCAAACCGGAAGCTACAATCTCAGGAGATGCCCCCGACTTTGTGCAGAATGTTATTGGCAAAATACTGGCAGGTGATGGAGATGAACTTCCTGTAAGTGCGTTCCCTATTGACGGCACCTACCCAAGTGGAACAACCCGATTCGAGAAAAGAAATATCGCGGACAAGGTACCTGTATGGGATGCTGACTTATGTTCTCAATGCGGAAAATGTTTTCTGATTTGTCCACATGCTGCTATCCGTTGCAAAGTATATGACAAGAACGAACTCTCCTCTGCCCCGCAAACCTTTAAACACACTGCACCGAT
>JAGOJO010000146.1 GCA_017995075.1 Bacteroidia bacterium
TTGTTTTGCGATTACAAACAGAAAGGAAATACTCACCGGGAAGTTTGTGAAATGGTAAAAATTTCGTGGTGAAGGAGTATTCACGTTGGTTCTTCTCTTCGATGAGGTTGTTACGGATTATGAAATCTTATCTGAATTCAAACCTATACGAAACAGGTTTTTAAAAAGTATACCCTTCCAGATATTCAACAAACAGACTTACTTTTTTCATGTCGCCGATATTGAATAAAAATGGAGCTACATCATCGGCCATCGCAGACATGTCAAGCGTATTGCATTTGTTCAATAACTTTATTTTTAGGTCGGCAGTGCTGCTAATTTGTAGCTTTTGTTCGATATAACGCATTTCCGGACGAACCTGAAGTCCCATCAGGAAAACCAAGTCAAAAAAGTCACGTCCCTTGTTTCGGTTTCTGTTGAGAATCGCATAGCATTTTTGAGCCATCAATATACTCAGCGGTGTTACAGCGATTTTGGTGAACACATCAAATTTGTTCAGAATGGGTTTCTCGGCAATGAAGTCGAAGTGTTGGGCTTCAGTATCGAGCTGAATCAAGATCTTTTCTTCTTCATAGCCCGATAGTCCTTGCCGGAATAACAACCTTGGAAAGCGAATGAAACAATGATAGGCACCTCTGGAAATTGGTTTTATCTCCGCTTCATAGCCCATGTGTTCCAACTCTTTGGAAATATGCGCTGATATCTCATGGAATTCCTTCTCTGATAAGTCGAGATTATCAAAGTCGAGGTCTTCGGAGAAACGCTGATTACCATGTACAATTCGCAAACAAGTGCCACCTAGAAATATCAGTTTGTTGGCATGAGGTCCGCTGAAAACGATTTCAAGAATTTTATATTGAAGATATTCCCTCAATATAAACCGACGGAAGCCCCGAAGCTGTTCAGGATAATATTTTTCTATTTCTTTAATGTCAAGCATGCAGATAGGTATAAAGCCAGTCAATTTTCTTTTGAAGTGTCGGCGATTTAAAAATCAGCAGATACTCTTCCAGTGTAGCGCTATCGATGTTTGCAAGTTCATCACGGTTCCATCGCAAAGCTTCGATAGAAGGAATATCATTTATATCGGGGCGCAGGTATAAAAAATCCAACATTGCTTTTTCGGGAGATGCCATGCGAATGGGATGTTCGCTGTTTTCATTTATCAGACGATAACCGAAATAAAAGGAGTTTTTTATCGTGTAGTAATGAAACGTTCCAACCGGTGTGGTGAAGGCATTTGTTTTACGCGTAGAAACAGATTGAATGCTGTAAACTCCTTCTGGGATAAACCCATAAAAACTAAGGGCTGATTCAAGCGAAACATAGGATGGTTCGTAAAGTTTGTTGGCCACTTGAGACAATAAATGTTCATTGATCTTTCGGTCAGAGAAAATGTAATAGCCGTTTCTGAGTTTTATAAGGTATTCTTTCCTTTGCCAGTTGATCAGGTTTTTAGTATCAAAATCAGGAAATGACATACGTATATCGGCCAATGTAATCACCGGGAATTCTTCAAATGTTTTCCTGAATAACTGATACATCTATTTCTATTTCATGATAAATATAGTAATAAATAGAAATGGAATACAGCAATTTTAGCCGATAAGAAGGTAAGAAACTGAATATCAATGCTAATATTGAATGCTGGCTGTTTGATTGCAAGGAGCTCCTCTACACGATGGAAAACAATGATAGATCCTGTTTTTGAAACAACTTCGTTGTAATGCCTGAAAGGGTTTGGCTTTTGTCGGGGTGAGAGGACTTCTGTGAAGCGTAAAATGTTGAAGCGAAGTGAAAACATTCCTCTGCTGCATGGCGAACCTCCGGCCTCCATGTCCCGAACGTGGCGCGCTAGCCAACTGCGCTACACCCCGAAAATCCGGTTATTAACCCGTTTTTTGCCCGTTTTGGGCGATTTTATACACAAAAATAACGTTTCCATATAACGTTAGGTATTGCGTTGGGCTCTTTTTTAAAGTACATTTGTTACGGCTCACCGATGATGGAGGGCTTTTTTTATCGAATGCACTTAATGTAAATCTAATTAAACTAAAAAAGTAACGATCTCTGGGTTCGCTCTATCAGCGGACAGCACTAACAGTATGAACATGGACAGCAATCCAGTTAATCCGGATCAAAACGATCAGGGGATTAACAATGAACCAAAGGCTTCTTCAGTGGAAGGTAGCGCAGAAAATCAAGCAGTTGAAAATCAGGAAATCCCGGTCGCTCCAGTAGTGGCAGAAGGCGTGGCCGATGAAGAAGCTGCACATTTAGAAACAATTGTAGAACATCACGATGAAATTGAAGCCGAGCCGGTGGAAGATTTCGGTTCGATGTCGAAGGAAGATCTGGCCGCAAGGATGGAAGCCTTCAGCAAAGAAAATGATGTGAACGTCGTAAAGAACAGGGTGCAAGCCGCCCGTGATGCTTTTCAGGCAATCTATAATATGGAACGCGATGCTGCTTTCGCGAAGTTTCTGGAAGCAGGTGGTGTTAAAGAAGAATTTGACTACAACGATCCGCTGGAAACACGCTTTTTTGAGGCGTATAAATATTTCCAGAAACGTCGTTCAGAGTTTATACTCGGTCAGGAGAAAATCCGAACAGAAAATCTCCGCTTAAAAAATGAAATCCTGCAGTCGATGAAAAATATCCTTCAGAAAGAAGAGGATATGTCGAAGGCATTTAACGAATTCCATGATCTGCAGGCGAAGTGGCGATCTATCGGTCCCGTACCTCCGCAAAATGTGAATGATCTCTGGATGACGTATAAACTCTACAGTGATCGCTTCTACGAATTCATTCGCTTGAATCGTGAATTGCAGGATCTGGAGATGAAGAAAAATCTGGAGATGAAAATGCATCTCTGTGAGAAGGCTGAAGAACTGCTGCTGGAACCATCGCTGAACAAAGCGTTGCAGGATATCCAGGCTTTACAGCATAAGTGGAGAGAAATAGGTGCTGTTCCCAGAGAGAAAAGAACAGAGATCTGGGTGCGCTTTAAGGCTGCCGTAGATAAAATTTTCGAAAACAAACGTTCGTACCTCGATTCACAGCGCTCTGTATTCGAAGAAAATCTGAAGAATAAAACGGCGCTGATTGAAAAAGCGGAGGTGATTATCAAGGAGGCTTTCGATAAGCATCAGCAATGGCAGGATGGATTGAAACGTTTGCTTGAATTACAAGCCGACTGGAGAAAAATTGGTCCGACCGGTAAGGAGACGAACGATTCTATCTGGCAGAAATTTAAATCTACCTGTGATCAGTTCTTCAAAAACAAAGACGAATACTACAAGAAGAAGAAGCAAGAATACGCTGCGAATCTGCAGGCGAAAACCGAACTCTGTATTCAGGCGGAGAGTCTGAAAGAGAGTAACGATTGGAAGAATACGGCGAATGAGCTGATTCGTCTCCAGCAAGAGTGGAAGAAGGTGGGTCCTGCCGGCGATAAGAATGAAAAAGTATGGCAGCGTTTCAAAGCAGCATGTGATGATTTCTTCAATCGTAAATCGGCGCACTTCGCGGATCAGGATCAGGCGCAGGCCGGAAATCTCGAGCAGAAGAACGCTTTGATTTCAGAGGTAGAGCAGTTCACACTTCCTGGTGATCCGAATGAGGCAATTGAATTGCTGAAGGCATTTCAACGTAAGTTCACAGAAATCGGATTGGTGCCGATCAAGCAAAAAGAAGATATTCAGAATCGTTTCCGTGCAGCTATCCAGGCGCATTTTGATACACTGAAGGCGAAACCGGAATACCGTCAGTCTGCCCGTCAGCGTACCGACCGCCCTGATCGTCCGGAAAGAGGTGATCGTCCGGAGCGTACTTATAATCGTCCCGCCGGCGGTGATCATGCAGGTGGATCCGATGAACAGCGTAAACTCCAGAATAAGATGAATATGCTGGCCGGAGAGGTGCAGGTTTGGGAGAACAACCTCGGATTCTTTGCCAATTCCAAGAATGCTTCTGCCCTGAAACAGGAGTACGAAAGTAAGATCCAGCAGGCCCGTGATGAGATCAATAAGCTGAAAGCGAAGCTCCAGGAGCTCAAAACAGCCTCCTGAGCAGTCAGTTAATTGTAAAAATACTGCAAAATTTAGCCCCTGTACGGTCCGTCCGATGCAGGGGCTTCGTTTTTTTCAAGTTTATCTTCCTCAGATTCAATACACTTTGTATATTCGCAATCCCAATTGAAAATCCGGGGCGAGAACGGATCCTGTTGAACCGGGGTTCGTTCTTCGTATCTTAGTAGAACCAAAACAATTATTGTAAGATCTCTATACTATGAAACGTATTCTGGCGATGGCCTTCCTGATGGTGTCGGTTGTGTTTACACAGTCGCAGGCACAGGAAAAATGTTTAAGTGAAATTAAGTTCCAGGAGGACGCGAAGAAAGATCCGTCGTTACTGCAGGCGAGACAACAGCTGGAGGAGTTTACGGAGCAATATGCCCGTGAGCATGCCAATCATCAGCACGCGACAGAAAAAACCGGTTCTGTAGTACGGATTATTCCCGTGGTAGTGCATGTGATTCACTATGGCGGTACGGAAAATATTTCTGATGCGCAGATTCTGGATCAGATCGATTCGTTGAATAAAGATTTCCGTCTGGCAAATGCAGATACAGCGAATATCCCTGCTGTATTCCGTCCTTTGGCGGGTGATGCGGAAATTGAATTCCGTATGGCGCAGAAGGATCCGAATGGTAACTGTACTGACGGTATCGTGCGGGTTTATTCACAATTGACCTATGGTGCTCGTGATAACGTTAAAGCAGTGAGCTACTGGCCAAGTAACCAGTACCTGAATATCTGGGTGGTGGCAAGTATCGCTAATACTAACGGATCACCAGGTATGGTCATCGGTTTCGCGCAGTTCCCTGGTGGAAATGCAAATACCGATGGTGTAGTTATTAAGCACGATTTCATGGGAAGTATTGGTACTGCTGCTGCTAGTGGCAATGCAGGCCGTACTGCTACGCATGAAATTGGTCACTGGTTGAATCTTCGTCATATCTGGGGAGACGCTACTTGTGGTAATGACTTCGTTTCTGATACTCCAACTCAATATGAAGCGAACCTTTCTATTTGTCCAAGCTGGCCTTATGTGAGTGCTTGTCCGGGTAATGCACCAAACGGTGATATGTTTACCAACTACATGGATTATACAAATGGTGATTGTCAGAATATGTTCTCTGTTGGACAAGCTACACGAATGAATGCAGCATTGTCTTC
>JAGOJO010000147.1 GCA_017995075.1 Bacteroidia bacterium
TTTACACCGGTTGCCTTGAGTGTTACTTCGTTGCCTTTGGTGTTGACTTCGGATACTGCATGTTGTAAATAAAAGTCGATGCCTTGTTTTTGTAGTACTTTTTGTAATTCCTTGCCCAGACTTTTATCCATCGTGGGTATGATGCCGTCGAGGTATTCGATGACACTTACTTTTGCGCCGAGTCGTGCATATACAGAGCCGAGCTCGAGTCCGATAACACCTCCGCCTATGATGAGGAGATGTTTAGGGACTTCAGGCAGACTCAATGCTTCTGTTGAAGTGATGATTCTTTTTTTATCTATCGTTACTCCTTTGAGAGTTGATGGCTTGGAGCCGGTGGCGATGATGGTGTAAGTAGTTTTGAGTGTGGTGGTGCTTCCGTCATCCTTGGTGACAAGAATCGTCTGCGCATCTTCAAAACTTCCGTGTCCGTGGTACACATCAATTTTATTCTTCTTCATTAAAAAACGAATACCCTCTACTGTCTGCGATACAACACTGTCTTTGCGTCCGATCATCTTTTTGAAATCGAGTCGAAGTTCACCGACGCCGATGCCATGCGTCTCAAACTGATGTGAGGCCTGATAATAATGTTCAGAAGAATCGAGTAATGCTTTGGAGGGAATACATCCTACATTGAGACATGTTCCGCCCAGTGAATTATAACGTTCAACTATAGCCGTTTTTTTACCGAGTTGCGCCAGACGAATGGCTGCTACATATCCTCCGGGTCCTGATCCTATTACTATCGCATCGTACATTGACATGGTCTGTGTTTTTAAAAGAGAACTGCAAAATTACACCTAAACAGCCGAAACCGGTGATTTACTTTTTTTCCTGCGCATGATCGACGCTAATAGGGTGATTCCCAAAAAGAAGCCTGCAGAAAGAAAACAGGTTTTACCCAGCAGATCTCCATGTCGGGCGTAGAAAGTGAGGTCGTTGTTGAGGTTGAGTCTTGCTTTGATGGCCGCAGGTACCCACCATCCTGTGGCTTGCTGGATATGTCCTTTCTGATCAATAAAGCAGGAGATGCCGGTGTTGGCAGAACGTGCAATGGATCTGCGTTGTTCTATGGCACGGAGTCGTGCGTATTGGCAGTGTTGCCTGTAGCCGGGTGTGTCGCTCCACCAGCCATCGTTGGTCATGATGCAGATGAGGTTGGCTCCTCTACGTATGTATTCGCCAACATAATCTCCGTAAATGGATTCATAGCAGATGACAGGTGCTGCGTTAATACTGTCGCCGGTGAAAACTGCAGGATATTCACTCACGCCTAAGCTTCCTGTTGTTCCTCCCAGATCAATGGCGAAGTTTTCGAGATATCCGAATATAGCTGGAAAGGGCATCTTCTCCACTCCTGGTACCAGCTTTGATTTGTAGTGGATTTGTATTTGCTGATCATTGCTGATTTGCATTCCTGCATTGTATGCGTCGAAGTTTCCTTCCTGTCGCTGTAGCGGACGTGCAGTGAGGGAGAGTGGCTCTCCTTGTTTGTAATAGTAGTAGTAGGAGAGTCCCGTGAGGAAGCGCACATTCGGAAAAGGTCGGATGTATTGTCGTATGCGCTCAATCTGTGGATGAGTATTCAACTCTTCATCCCATATTCCGTTGGGCAGTGCAGTTTCGGGACAAACCACCAGTTTTGTCTCTTGTGTGATGAGTGGCTGGGCGAGATTTAAAATTTTCTCGAGCTGTTCGCGACTGTTACCGCTGAATTTTTCGTTGTAAGGATCGATGTTGGGTTGTACAACTACAACTTCAACCGGATTTGTTTTTTCGTTGTAGTTCTGAATTATGCTGTATGAAATGATGATGGGCACAGCGATGAGCAGACTCCAGCTGATGAGTAGTTTTCGGTTTCTTTCGGGTGCTGCGTAAAGCCATTTGAAGAGCAAAATATTGCTGAGCCAGATCCATAATGTACCTCCATGCGTTCCGGTGTATTCATACCATTGCACCATATCAGCCCAGGCAGCGAACCCATTGCCGAGATTGAGCCAGGGCCAGGTGAGGTCCCAGTCCATGTGAAAATGTTCAAAGGCCATCCAGTAAACAGGCAGTGATACATAACCGATGCCGTTGCCGAAGTTTTTTCGGGTGAGATGGAAGAACCAAAAAGTAACGGTCATGAGGAGTGCATTGGCCAATACTGCTCCAGCCATGCCGAAGGGACTCGCAAAATAAATCCACCAGGTGGTGAGCAGATTGAAGACAACAAAGCAGAGATAGCTGATGAGGAAAAATTTTGGTTTTCGTCCTTCCTGTTGTGCTTTTAATGCCTGATCTTCAAAAATCAATAATGGCACCAGCGCTATGAATAGTAATGGTGCTATGCCGGATGCAGGCCAGGCTGCCCATAACAATACGGCGGAGAGTAGATTGAGCAGAATTGGGTGGAAGCGTTTTCCCTGAAGCAACATGGTGCAAAAATAGAATTTGTTTGCGAATACCGGTGGTCGTTGTGGAAGTGTTATCCGTTGGGTAGTTCGGTTGCCGGAAGGGTGGACTGCGGTTCTTGTTCTGAGTTGGCAATTTTCCGGCGGTAGTCAGCAATGGCTCCTGCGGCGATGGCGACGATCAATGGATAAACAGGTACTCTGAATCGTGCAGATCCCGATGGGCCGGTGAGGAATGCGAAATATAAAGCGATTCCGGCAACAAGGTAAATGAACGAACGATTGGTGCGGTTAAAGAGTAGTTGCTGAATAAAAAGGACCAATACGAATGCGAGGGAGATGATGGAGAGGGCAAAGTATAAAAGGTAAAGTGGATTCCATTCCCGGAAATAATCAAGAACGGCTGATGCTCCACCGGATTTGTATTTTTTGGTGAGTGATGGGAGTTGTTCTGCATAGTCGCGTCCTTTGCGCATGAGTTCAACGTCCCAGCGTCCAATATCGGTGATGAAGAAGAGCATTCCTTTGACATGTACAGTGAAATAATTTAAAGGATGATTGCTTATCTCGTCGCGGATAAACTGGTCGGCGATGGCGGCTTGTATGGGATAAGATTCAGTGCTCATTTCTGTCTGCAGGGAGTCGACAATGTACGCGGCTTTTTCGGGTCCATAGAGGTTGTTGAGCAGGGCGGGGAGATTGTAGTTGATGAAGAGTTTATGGCCAATGCTGGAATATTCGGCTATGCCTACCCGATAGTAATTGTACCACATGGTGCCTCCGATAATGAGTAAGTGGAGGGTGCTGAGTAAGGAGAGTTCTACCGTGGCTTTCGTTTCTTTCTTGGTGAGGATGACGTGGAGGATGGAAAATATCCAGAGAAACATGGCGACAGGCTTGATGAGGTAGCAGCCGATGATGCAGAGATGGTGTTTGTAGAGTTCGCTGATCTTTCCGTCGTGTCGTTCGAAGCGGAGTAGGTAGTAGAGCCCAAGCAGCAGACATGTCTGAAAAGGAATTTCATTCATGTAGTGTACGGCGTAGATAAACTGCGAGGGTGCGAAGAGTACTGCGGCGAGGTAGAGTCCCGTTGGTTTTATCTCGGGGCGAATGAAAAGTAGTATCCGGTAGCCGATGTATAAATTGAATACCGAGAGCAAACACTGAAGCACCAGCGTGAAATATGGAAAGGTCAGGAAGAATGAGCTGAGTAAAATAAAAGTTCCATATCCCGGCGGTCGTCGTGAATAGAGTGGTGGCTCGCGTGGTTCAATGGAGGGATCACCGCAATAAGTGCTGCCTTCGTGGAAAATGTTCTCTGCCTGGTGCAGGTATTCAGCGGAGTCAGCTGTGTAAATATGTTTTGTTTCCAAACCGAAAACAAGAAAACCCAGCTGTACGAGGAACAACAGCAGCCAGGGAATTTGTTTTTTGTTGAATACTTGCACGGTTAGTAGCTGAGTTTGTAGATAACGCCGGTTGGACTTTTAGGTCCAAAAAGTTTTTGGATGACGATGTAGATGTTTCCATTTTCGTCGGTGCCAAAACTATTGATTTTTCCATTCACCTCGTTGCTTTTTCCGTTGGTATGTACCTGTCCTCTGTTCCATTTGCGTGTGGTGGTATCGTATTTGAGGTACCATACTTTGCCGGTCCAGTCGCCGAAAATATAATGGCCATGTAACGAGGGAAATTCCATTCCTCTGTACATGTATCCGCCAATTACACTCACACCTTCTTCGTGATTGTATTCTGCAATGGGCATGGTGAGATTTTCCTGGTTGCATCCTTCTGCAGGTTCGTAGCAATGGTTGCCTTCCATTATTCTCCAGCCGTAGTTATGCGCTTTTTCAATAATGTTGATTTCTTCATATTTGTTTTGGCCTACATCTGCGCAGAATAATTTTCCGCTGGCTTTGTCGAAGGAGAATCGCCATGGATTGCGGAGTCCTGTTGCCCATATTTCGGGGAGATATACCGTTGATTGAATGTAGGGATTGTCTGCAGGGACTTTGTATCCTTTGTCGGTGTTGATGTCGATGCGTAAAATTTTTCCCAGCCAGGTGCGCGGATTTTGTCCGTTGCCGTTGCTGCCGTGTTTATCGCCTGCTCTGCCTCCATCTCCGAGACCAATGTATAAATATCCGTCAGGTCCGAAGGCGAGTTGTCCGCCGTTGTGGTTGCTTTCCGGTTGCTGAATTTCCATGACGATACGTTCACTCGTCACCATTGCTGTGTTGGGATCAGTGGGTGATGTTTTGTATTCGGCAATCACACTTTTATGATCCATTCCGCTGATGTCGGTGGGCGCTGAATAGTACACATAAAATTTTCGGTTGGTGCGGTATTCGGGATGGAAGGCCATTCCGAGTAATCCTTTTTCCGAGTAGGCGATGTTGAGTCCGTCGAGTTTATTGCTGATGTCGAGGAAGGGCGTTTTGGCGACTGCTCCGTTTTGAATGATTTTTACCTTTCCGCCTTGTTCGATGACGAATAAACGTCCACTTTCATCGCCGGCGTCTATCAATCCGACAGGCGAAGTGAATCCCCGGGCAATTTCTTTGAGTTGTAACTGTAGCGGTGCCTGTGCGGTGATCTGCTGCGAGACCAATAAGAGTAGAACGAGGAAATAGCGCATAGTATGGAAGTTTCTGACCCTAAAAATACGGAAATTTATCCGGCTGTCGCTGTGGTGCTTTCTGTAGGAGATATCTTTCAGGAGGCATGTTGGGATGTTGTATCTTTGGCGGCTATGACAAAGCTGGAACTGCGGGCCTTCCATTATCAACTTGAATTTCGTGAGCCTTTTGGCATTGCGCATGGTGT
>JAGOJO010000006.1 GCA_017995075.1 Bacteroidia bacterium
TTCCAGCTTGCGCGAGGGCATAGACTGAACCCACATGACCTGTATACCGATGAATTAGTTGCATTGGACAAAAATAGTTCAGTTTTAACAAGAAATATCCATTGGAGGCAACATATTCAAAGTATTTATTGTCATATTGCAAAACCGGAAGTACCATTATTCAACAACCTATCAAAATACGAATTAAAATGACCAAACGAACTCTACTCCTGATACTCTTATCTGCACATTTGAATTCATACGCTCAAAACTGCCCAATACCGAGCGCACAGATGGATCTGGCAGTAAACAATGTGCGGGCAAAAATTCTAAATGGTGGTGATCTTTGGTGGGATCCTGCTGGTCAGTCAAATACTTACACCGTTCCGATAGACTCTGGAGTAAATGCTATATATGCCGGAAGTATCTGGTTGGGAGGAATTGATCTCGGCGGACAGGTTTATGTTGCCGCTCAAACTTATAGACAAAGTGGAGCAAATGATTTCTGGCCTGGTCCAATTAGCAAGAACTCAGCTACCGGAATTTTAACCGTTAGTAATGCAACTTGTAATACCTATGACAACCTTTATCATATTTCGAAATCAGAAGTAGCAAACTTTGTAAACAATGGAATAACCACTCCGGCAATAACCGGATGGCCCGGGAACGGAAACGTCACCACCGGAGAACTTCCTTATCTGGCTCCATTCTTTGATGCAAACAATGACGGACTCTACGATTACAACTCGGGAGATTACCCATATTTCAACTTATCCAATTCGTACCCATTGAATTCGGGTACAGGACAACTACAATGTGATGACTATTTATTCGGCGATGAATGTATCTGGTGGGTATTCAACGATATTGGAAATGTAAAAACAGAAACAAACAGCAATCCAATTGGACTGGAAATAAGAGCACAGGCATTTGCATACTCGATGCCTGGAAGTCCGATTGACAATACAGTGTTTTATAAATATCAGATCATCAACAGGAGTTCCACGACGTACGAACAGTTTCAGGCGGGTTTTTGGGTAGATCCTGACTTAGGAAATGCAGCTGATGACTATGTTGGCTGCGACGTAGGAAGGTCGATTGGTTATGCTTATAATGGAGATGCGGATGATGACGGCGGCTATGGCTTGTACCCTCCTGCAATTGGACTAGATTATCTTCAAGGTCCAATTGCTGATATATTTGATGCAACCGATAATGACCGAGATGGATTTGTTGACGAAAATGGAGAACAATGCTTAATGAATAGTTTTCTCTACTATGAAAACATCAATGGAGTTTCCTATGGTAACCCTGGAGTACTTCACGACTATTACAGCTATCTGCAAGGAAAATGGAAAAATAATATTCCGGTAACATATGGAGGAAACGGAAGAGGTGCTGGCCCCGGATCAACGTCCACGGCCACTACATTTATGTTTCCTGATAATACAGATCCAAACTTTACAACTCCTTGGACAATGAACTCAGGCGGTCTACAGCCAAACGATATGCGATTTGTAATGTCAGCGGGTCAATTCACTATGTCCCCGGGAGAAGTAAATTACATCAGTTTCGCATCAATCTGGGCGAGAAGCAATGTACCCTCTGCCTTGCCTTCAATAGATGCGCTACAAACTTCTTCTGATATTGTTCAGGATTTCTTCGATAATTGTTTTACAACAACCGGAATTCCAGAAGCAAATCTCTTGAATCTATTGCAAGTAGGACCAAATCCATTCACCAACACTACCACGCTAAATCCAAGAGCTCTTAAGGGAGGAAACTATATTTTAAGTGTTTATAATACCAAGGGACAATTAGTAGAAACGATAAAATTAAATGACCGTTCACCCGTCATTACAATAGGAAGCAGTTGGTCCAAAGGAGTATATTTCTTAATCCTCCAGGGTGCCAGTGCAAAACAGACTGCCAAAGTGGTAAAAATGTAATTCTTTGTTACATTCACCCACCTTATGATTGGATGATGTAGTTTTGCATGCTGTTCCTGCAAATTAGTAACAGCATCCGATGAAACCAGAACTGCGCTCAATCCTAACGAGTTTCCTGCCGGGAATTTTATTTGCCATCGTACTGGGTGCAGTGCGATTTTATGAGATATCGACGAATCAGCACTTGCTGGAGTTTGGGTTATTTCCACGATCGACTGAGGATTTAACCGGTATTCTTACCTTTCCTTTTATTCACCGCGACAACGAGCATCTTTTCTCCAACATCATTCCATTGTTTATTCTTTCGGCGATGCTGTTTTATTTCTACCGTGAATTTGCATGGAGAGTTATTTTCTTCACCTGGATATTAAGCGGATTCTGGTTATGGCTGGGAGGAAGACCGTCGGCACATATCGGCGCCAGCGGAATGGTGTATGCAATTTCCTCGTTTTTGTTTTTTAGCGGTGCATGGAGAAAGGAGCGACGCATGATGGCTGTAAGTCTGATCATCGTTTTTCTATATGGCGGAATGGTGTGGGGCATTTTCCCTCTATTCAAAGACATGAGCTGGGAAGGTCATTTGTTCGGTGGACTGGCGGGCTTACTAATGTCGTGGATTTATCGTAAGAAAGGCCCTCAGCGTGTGAAGTACGAATGGGAGGAAGATGGATACGACGAAGCACATCCGATACCCGAAGAAGCCTTTTCTGCAGAGGCAGCTGAAATTCCATCGCCCGAGTCAACGCCGCAGCCTATTAACCCGATTCTTGGGTCAATTCCGCAGATACCAGCTGTCCGGTACGAATACATTGATAAAAACGAGCACGAGGAAAATCCGGAACAAAAAAATCCGGATTCTGATAAATAGAAAGCGGCTGTGATTTCTGCCAAATGGATATTCATTATTTTTGAGCATGGAAAAAATCGAACATATCGGCATTGCTGTAAAATCACTCGAAGCATCGAACGAACTTTTTGCGAAACTTTTTGGTGTTGCGCATTATAAAACTGAAGGCGTAGCTTCCGAGGGAGTCATGACTTCCTTTTTCCAGGTGGGTCCCAACAAGATTGAACTACTGGAAGCGACGAATCCTGACAGTCCGATCGCGAAATTTATTGAGAAAAAAGGAGAAGGAATTCATCATATTGCTTTCGATGTAACCGATATACATGCAGAGATGAAACGTCTCTCGGAAGAAGGGTTTACGCTTCTAAATACCGAACCAAAAAAAGGGGCCGATAATAAACTGATTTGCTTTTTACATCCTAAAGGAACAAATGGAGTGCTGATTGAGTTGTGTCAGGAGATAAAATAACGAAAACATTCGTCGATACAATTCAGACAATAGTCATTGACTTTCGTTAATCACAACAACCCGGCGAATTTTTCTTCGATCGACTCTCCATTCTCTACACGTAACCAATCAGCAGTTAGACCAACAGCTCTGGCGCCTTCCACATGCTGAATGCTATCGTCGATGAAGAGGGTTTTGGAACGGTCGAGATTGTTTTCAGAAAGTACATACTCAAATATTTCCGCATCCGGTTTCCGCATTCCCATTTTGCAGGAATAATAATGCTGTTCAAAGATGGATTCAAATACGCCTTTACCGAACACTCTATCATTGATGGCTGTAAACTCCGTCACGTGAATACTGTTTGTGTTACTGAGAAGAAATATCCGAGACTTCTTTGCTACTTCCCGAAGAAAATCTACTCTATGTTGCGGAATATCCAACAACATGGCGTTCCAGGCGGCATCAATGGCCTCATCAGATACTCCTTCCGGAAGATGCTGCTTCAATGTAGCGCGGAATGCATCATTAGTCATCAGCCCCTTCTCAAAATCATCGAACAGGCTTGTTTGTTTGGCTTTAGAATAAATTTCATTGAAGTTGGTTAATCCAAGATCAATAAAAGCCTGTGCTGTTCGGTTATATTCAAGATTGATAATAACACCCCCGAGATCGAAGATGATGGCGTTGAAGGCAGAGAGTTGCATAGAAGGCAAAATTACAACAAGTAAACGAATCGTACTATTCTTCTACTTCCTCTTTTGATTGAATATAAGTGAACCTATGATCAGAGCCCATGCATTGACCAAACTGCAAACGAATCGATGTTATACTGATTTCTATTGTGCCTTAACAAAACGCTTATTCAGAATTAACTCACCGGAATCATTACGAATGATCAACAGGTATAGTCCATCAGAAAGCGATTGGAGCTGAACATCCATCAATTCACCAGACATACGGTTCGATTTTGAAACCAGAGCTCCATTGCGGTCGTAGATTTCAATTTGAACACGCTGTGTTTCCAGCCCTTGAATAGTTAACTGTTGACCTGCTGGTGAAGGATAAATGACAACCTCCGGTCCAGAAGTTTCCGCACCTAGTCCGACATTCAGGCAAAGCACTTGTTGACTCACTGTATCCTGATACAATGTTGCCGTAGCATTAACACCGGTAACTGTTCCGGAGTAAACCGGATGTATACTCGACAAATTAGTCGAAGCAAATGCAGAGGTAAGCGACAAGCCTGTTACACTGCAGTTGCTGATATCACCTGTAGAATCCACTTTCACCAATAACATCTTCTGCGCGTTAAAGGGTCCGGAATGACCACACATAATATACCCACCATCGGATGTGGCTGCGATAGAATTAAACTTTGCACTGGGAGCTCCGGCAGGTAAATATGATTTCGCCCAGTTGAGGGCTCCGGTGGAAGAGGTCTTGATCAGAACCGGAGTTTGATTACCTGACGACATACTTTCTGTACGTCCGACAATGAGTAAGTCACCGTTTGCATTTTCGATAAATTCCGAAGGCTGCAAACTCAACCCGCCTATACTGTATTTACGCGTCTGCAATGTATTTGTACAAGTTGAATCTACAATTAACAGCGAAGTACTTTCACCGGTTGGCGCGCCATAATTATCGAGTGAGAGACATGCATAATTTCCATTGCTAAGGCGTTGTACATCGACCGAATAAATTCCCAATCCGCTTCCGAAACTTTTCACTACAGCTCCGGTAGTATCAAGAATAGTAAATGCATTCGTCAGGTGTCCCATAGCCACTTCACCATTGCCAAAATAACGGCCGCGGTAATCGGGACTCGCAAACTGATTTGTTCCCAGATAAGACTGCTGGATAATATTTCCGCTTTGATCGAGTATTACCAATGAAGGTTTCACACTTCCACCCAAACCGATAGAACCGGTAAAGCCATAATGTCCGGGTGATATTTCAAATGCGCGATTTGCATTGTCATTGATCCCCGACACACCAAATTGTTTATAAAACTCAATGTTAAAGGATGCATCCAGTTTCATTGCCAATGCTGTATAGTCGGACGGAGATGCGCCAAATGCACCTGCCAGAAAATATCCCCCATCACTGGTCTGTACAATAGAACGAAATATTTCTGTTGTAGCACTTGTTGTGATTGTCCATGCCTGCAGGATTGATCCACTGGATGAAATCTCCGCCACAAACGGATCAAGAGTCGAACCACCCGGATAAACAGAACCGCATACAACATAATTGCCAGCAGAGTTCTGAATTACGCAGAGGGCTTCATCGCCATTAAAAATATTGAAGGTTGTACTAAACGTATTGATTTGTGCTTGCAGGAACGTGCAGCAAAATATCATCATGAGAGCGAGTACAGATTTTTTCATATAGTTGAATTATTTCACGAATTTATACAAACTTATTTACCAAACAGCATCCATCCAGAATACTGCCAGTTTTTGCCTGCATTTCAATGAAATTCTACACAAGAACTCTCATCCACCACTATCTTTAGGGGTGCAACTAAAATCATCGACGGATCAATTTTATCGTCATAGCTTCGCCGGCGGCACGCAACGAAATGAAATACAATCCTTCTTTCAGATCACTGCAATCAAACTGGTGTTGCTGAGATCCATTTTGTAACAAAACAGGATTCATCTTTTTCACCAATCGTCCGGTTAAATCCAGTACGTCTATCTGTGCGACTTCACCAGGATTCCCCTTCCAGTTAAACAACAACTGCACGTTCCCACCTGAAGGATTCGGATATAGCTTTAGTCCATCGAAGGATGCAATTTCCTGAGTTGAAGTATTTGTTACCTGAATAATTCCGTCGACCGGAGAAAGTGGAATCGGAGTTACTTCCGGATCGAACGCTCTATAATCACTCAGACTAATTGTTACTGTTGGATTACCTGTGTAGGCAGCGTTCACTACAAACTGAACATCGGCCATCTCACCATAAGCTGATGCAGCATCTCCATCGAGACGCACCAGACTCACCGCAGCAACACCTGTTACTTCATCAGCACGACGATACATGATACAATTACTATCCGGACACAACCAGTTATTCGCCGATGAAACAGCAAACGATCCGGGTACGATTAGTCCGGGAGGAACTGCCACCTGGAAACCAATAGCAGATAACAAATCAACTGGCAATGTTCCGTCACCTGCCATCACTTTCAGATGCACAGTATCACCTGCAGCGAAGACCGTACCAACAGGCACCACAGCTAAATCAGGTCCAACCGTTAAACGCAAAGGATCCGGAGACGCAGCAGCATGTGACAAGCCGTAGTTCTGAATCACCGCCAGTGTATCATCTGCGTCAATCCAGCCATCACCGTTTGCATCTACATGATTCAGGTTGATGCCGCCAGCCTGAGACGAATTCCACAACAGAGAAGGATAAGCAGTCCAACTGTACGCATCTTCCTCCGGACGTGAAGTTCCGAACCTGTTAAAGTACATCCCAATCGGAAGTATATCGAAATTATCGACGTTCTTGGAACTATCACAATCTCCCGGCCATACATCAATTATTGCAGGATTTAATTGATACTCATCTGCACCAATTGTCGGGGTAGATAACGAGCGCGCATCACCATCAATATCTGTTATAATACCCGGCCATGGAACACCAGGCATAGAAACAGCACTTCGTAAATGCATATCCGTTAGTGTCGTGAATTCAGCAGTTACTGAATCAGACGCAGCATCAAATCCGGTCAATGTACGCCATGCAGCCAGATTATAATCATTACCGTTATAGGTAAAATTAATCGGAGCACCGAAAGATTGGTATCGGTTATTATTGAACGATCCAAAACCATTAAAAGATGACATATCAATAGCAAAATCCGAATTACTACGAATGAGATTATTGACGAAATTGACGTTTTGGATGCCACCAAACTCCAAGCCATGACCGAAGGAATTATGAATAATATTTGCATTCGTAGCCGTTATGCGTACTCCTGCAAATGGCAACCACAACGGAGCAGACCCAAAACTATTGTTGGCGACAAGACATGGATTTGCAGGGGGACAATCACAACTGAGATCCAACGTCCTATCCGCCCAATTTTCAGAGCCTACCTGATTGTTGGTAATCTGAAGTGTATCACATTCCAGACATATAATACTTGCATAATAAGAAGATCCGGTTGAATTGATTTTATTATTGTGAATAATAACATCATCCAGATTATAAAGCTGCAACCCACTTGATTGGTGCATCACATTGTTTGTAATCCGTATGCCTACTGAAGCAGCCACACTGGTCCCCATAAGCAAGGCTGTTTCACCACCTTCAAAATAATTGCCATCGAATATTCCATCCTCAGATATCAGACCCCCATGAATAATAGTAGCATTGCTTGAAATAACACCATCCTTCGGAGCTCCATACAAACGGTTATTCAACACCCGTATATGATCAGTAGTATTCAATACAATAACAGCCTGTGCAGGACCATCCGCTTGCATGGCGTCATACGTCCTAGGAGAGGTATTTCTAAGAGTAAGATTGGAAACGCTGCAATAATGAGTACGATTGAAATAAAATGGATTCCGGTAATAGGAATAATCTGTCTTCATAAACAACTCTACATCCTCCGGATTTCCGGAAGCAGAAGTCCACACGATCGAATCTGTTGCACTGGCAAATGGAATTGAATCCACCACCACCTGATCATAATAAATACCGGATTCAATTGCAATCTTTACGGGACCTGATACTCCACAATTTTTTAACGTCAGTGCAGAAGCCTGAATTCGATCAAAATAACAGGTGTCACAGCCAGCTGAATACACGCCGGCCAATGGAGAAGAGCAGATAATCTGACTTGTTATAATCGTATCATTTTGCGGATAGTCATCAACGTTACCATTCACACTGCTGATCCAAACACGGATTCTGTTATACGAACGGTTAAAATTATATCCGGCAACTGCAAAAACAACCGAGTCTCCCCGCTGAAGATTCCCATTGAACGACAATGTCTGCACCGGATCGTTGTTGATGCGATATTGAACCTGAAGATTTGTAATTGTCACTATGGACTTACTCTTCACTTTAATATTCATATCCCGCGCAGCTGGTCCGGAAGTAGTATTATCATTCAACGTAACTGAGTCAAGTGCTGCATCCAATAAATTCGGATCATATCCCGCGTAACAATTGGACCCACAGCTTCCGCTCGTACTATGCACAGTATGATACATTCTGAACTGAACCGGATTGCCGGTGAAATGATAGGTATTCAAATTACCACAGGCATCCTGCAATGTGCCCATCGAAGAGTAGTTGCTGATTCTCGCTCCCGATACCAGAGCGCCGGTAGCATCGAAACGCAACAGGAATGAACCAACAGAAGGAGTTGGTGATAGATTGTAAGGATTATTCAATGCATCTACCATTAAAAACTTAGTAGTCATGTATGCAGTTACCGAAACAGTTCCGTCATTGTTCACGCTGATGGCTTTAAAGCTCATCGAATCAGCATAGATCATCCAATCGAGTGTACCTGTCGGACTAAACGAAGCGGCAATCTGGTACTCATAATTCTGCGTGGGAAAATTAAATGTACCGGCACTGGTCACCAATTTGTTCTTCGCACGACCTACGAGTACGTAATGTCCACTGGAAGTTTCTTTGAAATCGGTGATAAACTCCGGATTACCTGTCATGAGATTGACAGCATCTGTAAAACCAGTATTCAGATTATAACGGGAGATGAATAAACTTTTCTCATTAACGACTCCAGATGGCAAAGTATTCGCCATTACAGTTGAATTAAAATACACCGGCTGACCGATTGATGTCGCATCCAGCATTCCGGCAATGAGTATATCTCCATTCACCGCTTTACGTGCCATGAGGTTCTGCCGCAATGTATCGTAATCAAAAAATTGATTCACCAGCGGATACTTCACACGGAACTTCGCAGGATTTGTCACACCACCATTTCCGGCACTGCCAAATGCATCAAAACTGAGTACGTGTCCGGCAGGATTAATCTCCATGATAAACGCTTCTCCTTTATTGTTCAGTGAAGGCGTATAATTGAACCCACCATTGGTAGTTTGGAACTGACAACCATTCCAGGCATTCACTCCAATTGCAAACACGCGGCCATCTACTGTGACCATATCGCTGAAGTCGGCGAGTGGACTTTCTATCGCCCACTGGAAGGTTCCTTTATCGTTGAACTGCACAATCGCATTCCGGTTACGAATAAATTTCCCTTGAATATCGAAGCGGTTCGCGGCTACATAATGGGTAGCGAAGTATGTATTGGTTAATCGATCAGTCGTCAATCCATTGATCAAGCCTTGAGCACCTGGAGAATTTCCGAGCGAGTTAAACGTTGTGAAGAAGACTCTGTTTCCGGCAGAATCTATCCGGTAAATATTCGGAGTGAATGCAAAATTTGAGGAAGAGACATTGTACCCGGCAACATGCAGATTATTAAAATCATCCAAATGCATTTCAGTGATGAGATTGGTCAAACCACTCTGCGCAAGACGTTGCAGGCATGTATCCATCGTCGCTACAGGTAAGTTTCCATACACATAAACAGGCCGGCGAATTTCCTTTGTACAGGTATTATTCAGTTTAGCAGTTAATATAACGGTATCTATACCCGCAACTGAGAACGAAGGAGCCACAGGAGTTTGTCCGGTAGAAGTTGCAGGAGATGCATTAGCACCGAAATCCCATAACCAGGTATTGTAGCCGGAAGACGTAGACGACATAGCAATCGGCTGCCCTACTGCGCCTTGCAGAGTACCGGGTGTCAAATTCAGGCTCGCAGGAATCAATGTCAGCGGGAAGGAGCCGGCCAATGCCTTCACACAATTCAATGCTTTAAATCTGGCATACACCGTAATGGTCACACTCGAAGTTATCGGCCCAACCGGAATACCAATTGCTCCACCGGTACCATCTACTTTCACAAACTGAGCATTCGAGCAATAATAATCCCAACCCGGTTCCGAGTTAAAGATGATCATATACGTAGTATCTCCTGTACAGATGGTATCACGGTAAAGGATAGCCGCAACATTCGTCGAAGGAGTAGCGATCCAAAGAGAGTCGATCACCTCTACGGTATCGGATCCACAAACGTTGTTATACACAGCTCTGATGCGATATGGTTTCACCACCGATTGATTCGTAGCAGTTGTCAGTGTAACTGTATTGCCGTTACCACCCATTGAAGCTACCTGCACAGCACCATCAAAAAGTGTGTAGTTCACGAATGGCTGACTGTTAGGAATAGTAAAATGCCCTTGACCATTCTGACAAATAGTATCATTGATTACAGCAAACGGATTCACTACAGGTTGCGGAGTGATACTAAAAGTATTGGAAGAAGTGTCTGTATATCCGTTATTGGATGCAACCAGCATAATAATAGCACTTCCTGGAGGCGTTAAGGTTATCGAAGGAGAATGCTGTGTACTCACCAGGGTTCCATTCAGAAACCATTGATATGACCATGCAGGATCTCCCAGATTTAAAGGTTGAGCGACACTGTCTTCACAATTATTGGTAAGCGGCAAACTAAAGTAAGAAATCGGCATCGGTAATCCACCACCGTTAGAGGTAACTGCTACATAACCGCTATCGCCTGCCACCATCCCATTGTTGGCATCATAGAAATAGATATCATTCACCCATTTGATGTTAGGCATATCAAACTTTTCCCAGTAAACACCTCCTGTCACAGAACGATAAACTCCATCATAAGCACCTACATAAACAGTATCCGGACTAAAAGCAAAAATGGTACGAATTGTATATGCAGGAATATTTAAGGCTGTCCAGGTGAGACCACCATCAACTGATTTCCTCAGGTTACCGGAACCACCTGCATAACCCGTATTCGTGCCGCGTGCAAAAGAAACATTATCGATATTACTTTGCAATGAAACTACAGAAGTCCAGTTGGCCCCATTATTCGTAGAGCGATAAATATTCGAACCCGAAACAGAAACGAAAGTAGATCCATTCACCCAGGAAACATCTTCCAGCGTATTCGTTGTGCCGGAGGTAGCGGCTGTCCAGGTACTGCCATTATTCGAAGACCGGTACACTCTTCCAGCACCACCCACGGCCACACCATTCCCTGCTCCATCGAAATCCATAGCAGAGATAGAACGAGGGAGCGCACCTGTACCGGCATAGAAATTATGCGACCAGCTAGCTGCATTATTCGACGTACCGAAAATTATCAGATCATTACCCAGATTAAAAAATCCCGCTGCAACTGCTGACGAAGGACCTGTCACATGAATATCATCAAAACTCCCGATGATCTGCGAATTTCCCAATGTTGAATTAAGGCCATTCACGAAATTGAACGTTGCCCCGCTATTCGAAGAACGAAAGACCCCGTTCCAGGAACCGGCCCATACATCACCGGAGGAATTGTAGCGGACACAATAGATATCATTATTGGTTCCGGTAGTTAACTGCGTCCATTGAGCAAAGCTTACTGTAGGACACATAAATAGGATAGCGACTGAAATCAGTCGAAGGAAATTAGTCATAACGCGCGTTTTGGTAAACCGAAGATACGGGAAAATAATGGAGGACTAACATTAGATCATAATCGACGATCTAACCAGCATCAAACGACCTGAACGAAACTTAAAACAACCAAGAACCTTTTGCTTAAATTACAATTCATATCATTGTATTTCAAATACTTAGTTCGGCAGTGAAGATGAGACAAGTTAAAAAACGAGAGACATAGAAAAAAGCTCTGAGCACTTAATTTAACGCCGGGCATTGTAAGATCCTTTATTCATTTTTTTAATGCTAGAATTTAAAATCCTTATTATATTTGAACTACTTTCCAATCCTTTGAAGTATGAAACACCTGATTCTTTTGCTTCTTTTTATTTCAGCCACCAACTCCTATGCACAATTGAACCTTGTTCCCAATCCAAGTTTTGAAGATACGGTTGAATGCCCACAATTTCTTGGACAGATAGATGCCGCAGAAGGTTGGTCGACTTACAGAAATTCTCCAGACTATTACAATGGTTGTAATAATTCAAATGCTATAACTGTTCCGAATGCAAATTTTGGTTTCCAATTAGCTCAAAGTGGCTATGCAATGATTGGATTGGATACGTATGCTAAGAAAAACTCCACTGTTGGAAATAATTATCGTGAATATGCGGGTGCAGAATTATTATTTCCGCTTCAAATAGGAGTTAAATATTACTTTTCGCTATATGCTGTTTTAGCTGAAAGATATACCGGCTTTGCAAGTAATAATTTAGGTCTAAGATTTTTTACGAACTCTTATTCGCTTTCGAATCCTGCCCCATTAGATAATTTTTCTCATATGAAGTTTGATTACCTATTGACAGACTCAATAAATTGGAATAAAATCAGTGGTTCCTTTGTTGCTGATTCAAATTATCAATACGTGTGTATTGGCAATTTCTATGAATATATGAATACCGACACATTGATTGTTACACCATTTGCGACAATAGCATATTATTTTGTTGACGATATATGCGTAACCACCGATTCACTTTATAATGAAACATGGACAGGTCTTCCAGATATCGAGCAAAATCAAATCAGCATTTGGCCAAATCCAATACAAAATTACTTTCAATTTAATTCTTATCAGCAAATTGATGAAATAAAAATATATGATAGCATAGGAAAATTAATAAAGAGTGAAAAAGTTGAATCGCAGGAAGGGCGAATTAACCTGGAGATTTTATCAGAAGGAATCTATTTTGCCTCCTTTAGAAAAGAGAAAACCATTTCAGTTTATAAGTTATTAAAACTCTAAAACAAAACAAAATGAAAAAACAACTCTTCCAGATTCTATTCCTGTTGGTATTCAGCTTAGAATCAAATGCGCAAGTTTCCACTGGCGCAAACAACACTTCGTTTCCTACTACGGACTATGTCGGCTGGGATAATTCTGTTACTAATGCGCTTCGACTTAAACACGAAGGAAACTATGGGATGGAATTCTACACCAACACCGGAGCCGGAGCTTTCGGGACTCCGAAAATGACATTAACGAGCACAGGAAAGCTTGGTATCGGTAACTCAAGCCCATCATCTTGGTTGGATATAGTATCTACCAGTACTAAAGAAACATTCAGAACGGATGTACCCGCCAATGAAGATAATTATTGGCGGATGTTTGCTCAAGGAAATGAATATGGTAGAATCTACCACTTATATGGCACCGGAAGCGCAACCGGATTCTATATGGTTGCACCACGAGGGAATTTAAGATTTGGGTCTGGTTATAGCTCAGGAACTGTTATTCCTGCAATTGAAATTACTGGCACTTCAGTGGTGTTTAAACATAACCCGGAAATCAATCTTTGGAAATTTGACCAGAAGTCCGACAAAAACAGGGGTAAAACACCATAGCAGAACACCACTCAGGAATGCATTAGGACAGTTATAACAAATGATATTGCATCTAAACAACAAGACCACAGTAAAACACCATCCATCTTTTAAATCTAATCCACTTCAGAAGTCCAAATAAAGTTCATGTGGGACTTTATGATACTCATACATCTATCTCAAATTCTATACATTATAGAAATAGATGCTTTAGATTCAGACTTAATTCAGCCTGAATTAAGTCTAAACTGTCAGCCTGTTATGGAAAAATAGGGTGTTTGACCTGACCCCCACCCATAAGACAGTGGATTTTTTCAGAATGGCATGGGAGGCCTCATATACATTTTCGGAACAGGATTGTTTAGAAAACCATATATAGAAATTTAACAGCATCAAAGATTGTGAAGGCTATATCTGAATTTGACCCTCTACAGTAATAATTTGGACTTTTACAAATAATAAATAACACAAAATAAAATCGGTCTTTGTTAATAAAACCAGATGAATATTTTTGGTTTTACAGGGGGGCATGGAGGTACTTTTGTAAATCAAAATAAAATATCATGACTGTAGGAGTGATTGTAAAAATCCCAGACACTGAACTTATAAAATTTTACGCCCTAATTTTGGAGAATGGATTTCAAATTAAAGATTTCATATGTCCAACACATGGAGTACGCTTAAATGCTGAAATCATCAATTATGTTCCAATGATTGCTTTTAAATTCGTAAAAAACCAGAACTATAAATTTGAATTTTCACAAATTAATTCACCATTTACAAATGGTAAAACAGGGATAAGTAGAGGTGTCTACTATAGGTATAACCCAGATAAGAATCATGATACCCAATTAAATGGTTGTCCCAACTATGACGAATTAAGGAATATATTTACTAATTGGCTAATAGCAATAAAAATTCATGAGGAAGCAAGATTAAAAAGGGTAGAAATGTTTAATAGTAATTCAGATAATCAAATACCTGACCAAAATCTATTAGCATTAATTTCAAAAAGAATCATTGATACAATTTACAAACCATTGTATAAATACCATTCTAACTATGATTATTTAAAAGAAACACTACTGGACAATTCAATTCACCTGTCTCTGCCGAGCGCATTTTCTGATAAATTAGATTGTGCTTATAAATTTGATAGTTTTGATGAGGCACTATTATTCTGTAAGAACCACTTTTCTGAACAAGCAGATGGAGAAATTCAAAATTATCTATCTCAATTAAAATCAAATAATAATAGCATAACCGAAGCTGAATTACAAGATAAATTAACTGAGTTTATAATAGTACAAATTTCTGGTAGTGTTTGTATTTATTGCATAAGTGAAAGCAAGAATAATATTAAATTATGGGAGGATTATTCAAGTAAATATGCTGGATATTGTATTGAATTTGATTTCAATTCATCAGGCCCTAATCTAACTAAAAAATTAAGAAAGGTTAATTATGTAAAGGATGTACCTATGAGGTTAACAGGAAACAACCTTAATGTAGAAGGGTTTTATATCAATAAATCCGAACATTTTATATCTGAACATGAACATAGGTTGATTGTTCTAAATGAGATGGACAGAGAATTTATTAAATACAAAATCAACCCTAAATCCATTTTGACCATTACATTTGGAAAAGATGCTGATGAGCGGTTTATTAATGAAATAAAACATTTGATTAAACGGAAGCCTGATTTGAGTCATATAAAATTATTTAAACAAGTATTCAAAATAAATAGATATGAGTACATTGCTATTTCTTTAGACTAAAATTTATAAAAACTAATTGTTTTGAAAGGTGAATTTCTTGCACAAATATTTTCTGTAACAAATCCAAATTTTATTTCGCAACTCTGCATCCTGGCCTGCCCTGAAGTGTAAGGCGTATAAAATGCAAAGAGGCGAAGACTGATGTCTTCGCCTTTCTACCTCAGGCCCAATCCTGAGGTGTGTGCCAAGTATAAATGCTATGCGGTATCCGAGTTTGGTTGCTCCAAAAAACAAGAGGCGAATACATCAGTCTTCGCCTCTCTACCTCAGGCCCAATCCTGAGGTGTGAGGCTAATATAAATGCTATGCGGAATCCAGGTTTTCTTGCTCCAAAAAATAAGAGGCGCAAACCGAAGTTAACGCCTCTCTACCTCAGGAGTGGGCCCAGCAGGACTTGAACCTGCGACCAACGGATTATGAGTCCGCTGCTCTAACCAACTGAGCTATGGGCCCTTACGATCGAAACGGAGGTTCCCGGTTTGACTGTAAATTTTAAGGACGACAAAAATAGTATTTATGCCGAAACTGTCTTCAAGACGCCGAGTTCTTTTCCAACTTTCGTAAATGCGGCGATGGCTTTGTCGATATGATGGCGGTCGTGGGCGGCACTCAACTGGACACGGATCCGCGCATTTCCCTTAGCCACAACAGGATAGAAGAAACCGATCACATAAATACCTTCCTGGAGCAGGCGGGCGGCGAACTCCTGCGCGAGTTGGGCTTCATAGAGCATAATCGGCACAATCGGGTGTTCTCCCGGCTTAATATCGAAACCGGCTTTGGTAATCTGCTCACGGAAATAGCGGGTATTTTCCCAAAGTTTATCCCGTAAGGCCGTCGTTTCAGTCAGCATATCAATAACAGCAATAGATGCACCCACGATAGAAGGAGCCAGAGAATTGGAAAAAAGATATGGCCGTGAACGCTGGCGTAACATCTCAATCACTTCTTTGCGACCGGAAGTAAATCCACCCATTGCACCGCCCAATGCTTTACCCAAAGTGCCGGTGATAATATCTACCCGACCCATCACATTGCGGTATTCATGTGTACCTCGTCCAGTCTTGCCCATAAATCCAGAGGCATGACACTCATCAATCATCACCAATGCCTTGTACTTATCGGCCAGGTCGCAGATATTATCGAGTTGTGCAATGGTGCCATCCATCGAAAAAACTCCATCAGTCACAATCATGCGATGACGCAGATGCTGTGTAGCCTTCAATTGCTCCTCGAGATCGTTCATGTCGTTGTGTTTGTAGCGATGACGTTGCGCCTTACAGAGACGAATACCATCGATAATAGAAGCATGATTCAGCTCATCTGAAATCAATGCATCCTGATCATTCAGCAAAGGCTCGAATACACCGCCGTTAGCATCAAAAGCTGCTGCATAGAGGATGGTATCTTCCGTACCGAGATACGATGCGATTTTCTGCTCCAGCTCTTTATGAATATCCTGTGTACCGCAGATAAATCGCACACTGCTCATTCCGAAACCATGTGTATCGATGGCCTTCTTCGCAGCTTCAATTACCTTGGGATGAGAGGAAAGTCCGAGATAATTATTCGCACAAAAATTGATCACCTCCAACCCATTGGCAGAGATATCCGCTCCTTGTGGCGTTGTGATAATCCGCTCTTGCTTATAGAGTCCTGCTTCCTTTATTTCCTGTAGTTCCTTCTCCAGAACCGGCTTCAGTGTATCGTACATAGTTGTGAAATTTATGGGCATAAAGATAGCGATTTCCGGCATGAATCAGCGAAGGTAATACAGAGGCAAAGTAATTCACTTCGAGAGATGTAGCTATTCCCAAAATACATTCCGGGATTAACTGAAGTATGAAAATGATATATCGCCACTTCGATGAAAAAATTCACCTGGCCTATTCTGACTTTCACAAAATAATTCGGGTTAAGCATGGCTGAACAACATTTCCTCCCTACCTTTATCTCTACCCAAACCTACACCATGAAAAATCTGAGCCTTTTTATCCTATTTCTACTCTTTGTACTTCCATCTAAAGCCCAAACATTTTACCGGAAAACTCCCGGAATCAGTGCTTCGGGATCAGTGAATGCGGTCGTTGCGACTACGAACGGTGGATATGCCATCTGTGGTACTTCCGCAGCTGATTCGGGCACCGTGTTCATCGGCAAGTACGATGCGTCAGGAAACAAAATCTGGTTACGTGAATTTGGTACATCAACAGCACAATATGCCTTTGACTTCACCCAAACAACCGACGGAGGATTTGTAATTGTAGGCCGCAACGGTTACTGGGAATTTGAGATGCTGGTAATGAAAGTAGATTCATCGGGTAATCCGGTTTGGAAAAAAACATTTGCCTATGGAAACTTCGATCGGGCAAATGGTGTATGCAGTACAACAGATAATGGTGTGGTGATTGTTGGCAGGACTTACGAGATGGGACTACAACTCTATAGTCCGATAGCTTTTAAATTAAATGCTGCCGGTAATTTTGTCTGGGGTAAATCATTTAGCGGCTTAGAAGATGGAGGTTATTCAATTATCCGCACAACGGATGCAAAATATGCAATCAGCGGTGTCCATTACAGCGGAGGTGCACAAAGCATCTGCATCCAGAAATTTGACAGCGCAGCAGTATACTGGTCATACACCATCGGCGGAGGAGGTTACGACTATACTTCTCCGGGAAAACGAATGATTGCCACCAGCGATAATGCAATAGCAATCACAGCTACTGTTTCTTCCTTTGGAGCCGGAAACGCTGATATGCTGGCAGCCAAAATTTCAAATACAGGATCCCTGCTCTGGATGCGTGCAATAGGAGGCACATCAAACGAAACCGGAAATTCAATAACTGAAGGTCCGAACAAACAAATATTCATCGGCGGCAATACAGAAAATCCGATTACCAACACGCTTTCATCGTACCTCGCCAGACTTGACTCAGCCGGAAGTTTCATTCAAGGCGGAACTTACTCGTTAGGCGGAAGCAATTCGATAAATGCATTGACCAGACTTACAAGTGGCGAATTTATCGGAGCCGGTATTCTGAACATCAGTAGCGGAACCGGAACAGCCTGGTACGGTAACTTCGACGCAACAGGAAACAGCTGCAGTAATTTTCTGCCATATGGAACTGCTACTAACGGAACTGCCTATACGTCATTTACTCCTTTCAACGGAAGTAGCACTATTTCCGGAGCAACACTTCAGCTGAACGATAACTTCGGATCATCAGGATCTACAGTTTGCTCCTGCAATGGAAACATTTCTCCAGGTATCACCATCTCCTCTGCTGCAATTTGCTCCTTATCAGTTGCTACAATTCAGATCACCGGAAATACCGGAAGCACGAACTCGCTTTTCAGAAACGATACTCTCATCGGAAGCACGACCAATAATATTGCCTCCGTGAATCAGCCGGGAAATTATTATATCCTTCAACAGAACGGTTGTGGAACCGACACTTCCAATACTGTACAACTCACCGTTCACCCACTACCTACGGCCATCAATACAGCAATAGGAAGAACCACCTTCTGTGAGGGAGGAAGTGTGCTGCTTCAAACAAATAATCAGCCTGGCCATAGCTACCAATGGCGTAAAAACAGTGTAAATCAACCGCTGGCCACTCTCAGCTCCTATACAGCCACTTTATCCGGAAATTACAATGTAAGAGTCACCAACACCAGTACCGGGTGTTCCAAAACAAGCAATACAATTGCAGTGACGACAAAACCTCAACCAGTTGCTAACGTCACCGCCACCGGTCCTACTACTTTCTGTGCAGGTGACAGTGTAGTCTTACAAGCCAACACCGGAAGCGGACTAACATATCAATGGAAGCTCTATGGAAATGATATTAGCGGAGCTGTTTCCTATAATTACACGGCGAAAGTGGCAGGCAATTACAGAGTGCGTGTTTACGGAAGCAACAACTGCTCTAAGCTTTCCAATCTAACAATTGTAAATGTTCCATGCAGGATTTCCGGACAACAGGAATCTCTACAGGCTTACCCGAATCCCTCCAATGGCACCTTTGAACTGATAATCCCTGAACCTGAATCAATCGTTCGAATATACTCTATGGAAGGACGACTTGTGTATGAAAACAGAAACTACCGGTCAACAAATCCGATCGACCTTAGCAACGAAGGATCAGGAGTTTATTTATTGACTACTGAAAATTCCGGCGGCGTTCAATATATGAAGATGATAATAACCGAATAATTTCTACGGAAACATTTTACCATCTGCTGACTACCATTTAATCAGAAATTCAGCCCGTCCAATAAAATCTTCCATTTTGCTCCTATCTTTGGCAATATGTTCCCAAAACAAGTAGGCTGGCAAAAAACCATTGCCCTGTTCGTCTTTCTGCACCTATGCTTCTTTCAGGCTAAAGCGCAACCCGGATACAATGTCCTCCCGGATACTATCGTAACCAAAAAAGGCAATGCAGAAACAATCACCATTAAAAACCAATCCGGAGTAACAATCGAGATCATCCGGTTAAAAGATGGATTAAGAAATGGTGTACATGAAGTTTTCTCTCCTCAAGGCAAATTGATCATTAAAGATCATTTTCTCAATGGCCATCCACATGGAGATTTTGTCCGCTACGAATACAACGGAAAACTGTCAGAAAAGAAAAAATACTTATTTGACAAGGATTCAGGAAACTACTATTTACACGGACCATACGAACAATACAATAATGGTCTGTTAGCAGAGAGAGGCAATTATTATTATGGCAAGCTGCAAGGGAAATTTCAGCAGTATCATCCATCAGGCATTCTGAAAACCAAAGCAGAATATGACAATGGACTACTCACCGGTGAAAAAACCGAATATCACCACAGCGGAAAAATTCAATTTATCATTCATTATGCGATCAGAGAAGTAAACGGCAAGAAAGTTTCTTTAAAAAACGGACTCTATCAATCATTCAACAGTAATGGGTCTGTCGCCAACTATCAAAATTTCATTGACGATAAAAAGGACGGTAAATGCCTGGAGTACTATCCAACCGGAAGATTAAAAAAATCAGCAGTATATAAAGAAGACAAACTACATGGTCCATCACTGGACTATCTGGAAAACGGCACTTTAGAGCGAAGTATGACTTATTACGAGACCATACAAATCGGTGACAGCACTTACCGAAACATCTATGACGGTGAAAAATTACAATACTTCCGATCCGGAATGCTTCAATCCAGAGAAGTATACGATATGGGTAAAAAAACCGGAACCTGGGAGCGGTATTATGAAGGCAGTGGATTGCTGACAGAGAAAAAAAGCTTTGAAAACAATCTGCAAACCGGACCTTATCTATATTATGATCATCTCGGCAATAAATCAACCGAATCCACCTACATCATTTTAAAAACTGATAGTGGTGACTTCTCGATGAAACATGGACCGGAAAAAGCCTGGAATAAAGGTGCATTAACCATGGAAACCACCCATGTGTACAACAAAGAAGAAGGTATCAGGACAACCTATCACCCAAATGGCAAAATAGCAGGAACAATGCAATTTAAAAACGGATTGCTGCAGGGCCCTACGATTGAATATTATGAGAACGGAACAATAAAATCCTCCAGAACTTATAAAAGCTACTACGACTATAGCAACAGTCCGAAGTACAATTCAATTGGCTGGCAAAAACAATACGATGAAGCCGGAAATATCACCAGCAAATACTACTATGACACTGCAGGACAGGTAACGCAATCCTTACTCTACGAAAACAACCGAATCACTCGTCTCTCCATCGACAAACACTTCGAAATAAACTACTCCCCATCACATAAAATCTCATCTGTCATATTCCGGAATCGTTACCACCAGGAAAGTTTTGGACTCTACTACTACCAAAACGGAAGAATAAGGAGGATTAACTTTCAAAATCCCGATCTCTCCGATAACAGCATCATCGACATCTCTTACGACGGCAAATATTTCCGTACCACTTCCGCCCGACACGAGGGATCGGAGAAACTAAAACCGGGAGATGCCATCTGCAATTATGTGCGATCAATGATTGGAGAAGAATTAGCGCCATCTCCTTTATTCACAGACACTGTATTAAACGGAGAATATATTTTAAAATATACCAACGGCAAACCACTTTGCATCATTCATTTTAAAGATGATTTTCCGGACGGCTCCTTCCTTGTATTTGATCCCTGGAAAGGAGACACTATGATCTACCGGAACTTCAACGAAGGATTGGTCAATGGCTATTACATTGAAAAATTCGCAGGGAAATATCCGGTTTGCAAAGGCCAGACACCCGACAGCACCGGCATAGGCTGGGAAGAATTATTCCAGGTCAATGGGTTGCCATCAAGTAGAAAAACGTATAATAAAATCCCGGGACAAACTATCGAGAACTACGACTACTTCGATACAGGGATTTTAAAGAGTGTATCTAACTACGCAAAAAAAACATATGTTCATTATGACTACGATGGAAAGATAACGAGTCAAAATGTAATCGTCAATGATACCGTCACCCGCTACACCGACTTCCACCCTGGCACGATCAAGCTAAAAACGGAACGTTATTACATCCGCGACAAAATGGACAGTACTATCACCACCTACCATTTGAATGGGCGCAAATCCAGTGTCCTGCGGTATAAAAACAACAAACGCAACGGCCTGTATGAAACATTTGATGAAAACGGAGATACTACTTATTCTGCCACTTTCATCAATGACAAACTGGAAGGCTGGGTAAAGGTAAAAAAGAATGGCAAGGTCGAATTTTTGTATTACGAAAACGACAAACTCAATGTACAAACTCCTTCAGTAGCCTGCGGATGCATCGACACAAGCTATGCTTCCAACAGAATAAAATTTGCACCATCACTCAGTTCTTTACTCGACTACAGCGACTTAACAAACCGCAAATCGCTATGGGTACAATTCAGTGATAGCTTAAATTACAAATCTATATTCTACACCGGATTCCAACAAAGCAGCGGATTGAATAATAATGGGTTCGCCTCACTAAATCTGATGCTATTTAAAGAATTCGCTTTAAATATTCCTGCCGACGAACAAATAAAAATCAGCCTCAACCCCTGTCGCACCAATGGGTATATAAGCAGACTAAACACGACAGTCCAATACGGAGAAAATCCAGTGAACACTGACATCACCTTCCATCCTAAACGAATTTCACTCACTCTGCTGAAAGGACCGGTAAAAAGCAGCAATAGCGACCATCCCGGATTCACCTGCTTTTACAATCCCATCTCCATCGATTACAGGTACAATACCGGAATCTACATTACACCTGACATGAACCCGGATTATTGCTTTACACCAGGCATCATCCGAGATTTCCTACAAGTTAAAATTGATGAAGGAACACCTGCATTAATCCAACACGATGAATTCCAGATCGGAGGATTGTTACAGGAGAAGAATATAATTCGTGGAAATGAACTCGAAAAATTTTATGGAATTAACGCAATAGCCGGGACAATACAATTTAACTACAAGGTAAAATCAAACAACTTTGTTATTAAAGGTACAACTACAGCCACTTTACTTGGCGGATTATTTGCTGCCGGCAATATTCATATCTCCTGCAAAAGCATTGACAAAACGAATTTCACCATCGGAAACAACACCATTAATTCTGATGATCTCGTAAATCTATTTACCAAATACGGATTCAGCAGAGTAAGCACCGAATACGATCCTACTAAAATGCAACTAACCGTTTACTACTTTGCCGAATGAGAACAACCACGTCCTTCCTTATACAATTAGTCATCTTTTGTCTGCCCTTATGCCTCAAAGCATCAGACAAAATAGTTTATGATGCAATCAATAATAAAGAGCTTGCCATTCAAAGCAGATATAAGACTGTCGAAGCAGTACAAATCAATTTCTATGAAGAAACCGATGTAAACTATTTTCTACTTGAAAAGGCCAACACTTCCGCTGAAAAGAATTTACAAGAAAAACTTGAATCACTGGCCCTCAACAGCTGGAACTCCGAACTAAGTCTGTTAAAGCTTTATAGTGAGGCCAAAAAAAGAATTGCCATCCTTCAGGAACTGGAATATAGCTCACAACGAAGATATGACTATGACCAGGACCCAAGCAATGTTGAGCCCCGGCTAAAAGAGGTAGAAATGCAACCTATTTGTTTAGTCAACGATCAACTATGGCTTCGGATCAATTATCAGTTTATCAGGGAGTCAAGCAATAATAATACATTCAAGATAGACATTACACATTATTACATTGCATCGCTATCCTCCGGGAGTTTAGAAAAGTTTACATTACCGGTAAATAAGTCAACCCATTTAAAAGTAGCCAATTTACTTTCACCCTACTTCACCTCACAATACCTCTATGCAACGGACAAACTGAATTCTGCTAGTGATTCCCGGAAAAGTGAATATGAGGAAGATGAAGAAGAAGTAGAATATTTTGGATCTAATTCTTCCGAAAAAAAAGAATGGCGAATAACATCAAACGACAGCGCAGTGATCTGCCGCCAGCTTTGCGAACGTTTACATTTTGAAGAATTAAATTTCTACTGGAACGGATGGACCGCAGTAGCTTGTTTCCAACCTTACTCCGCGAGCAGTCGAATTTACAACGGAGATGCATTCAGCATTCTTTTACCCGACCAGATTGTTGATTCATTGCGAAAAATAATACCTGAATTCCCATATTACAACAACAAGAGCCAGATACAAACTTCTATTAAAGATTTTAATTATTACAAGATCATCGAACCAATTTCCGCGGTAAGTTATGCCCCTTCTCTGGAGAAACTCATTTCGTCACAAAACGATAAAAAAATACACAAAGTCCGCATTGAAAGTTATCAGCTATTCAAAAATAACGAAAAGACATTCCGGGGGAATTTTTTACTCGAGTACAATGAAAAGGGCCAGCTGATACGCAAAACTTTTTTTGAAACAAACAATACTGTGCATTCCGATGAATCTTACTCCTACGACAGTAAAGGCCGTAAGATATCAGTTAATGGTCAAGGCTATCGCAAGCAGGCAATTCACAAGAAATACAAATACAATACCTCCGGGAATCTGCTGTCTTCATTGGAAATGGGAGACGACAATGTATATATCGCCTACTTTTTCTACAATAAAGACAATATTTACATGATAGAGCAGGACGAAAACAACTTCCGCGATGAAGGAATAAAAAAACTAAGTTTTCGTAACAACGAACTTCGGTTTGCCAACACCGGCTACCAACTGAATGAAAAGAAAGAACCAGTATTTATAACCGGAAGCAAATACCGCTACGAAGACCTGCATATTGGCCGCGACTCGCTCGGTAGAATAATTGAATCGCATAGAGAAAACGATCGATACAATCAGTACTTTACTTACGATCAGCTTTCCCGATTTACTTTATTTCAGTCATACGACTATCAGCGACAGATCAGTAAAGTAGAATATTTCTATAAAGATTCAAACCCATTACCTTATCAGCAAATTAAAATTACCAATCAACACGAAACTGTCGAATCAGAGGTTTACACTTACGAATTCTACTAACAGAAAGCACTTATAAAGAATACCGTTTACCAGGTCGTAACCGGAGAACGCCTTTTAATTCGAGTTGCAACAATGTCGCTGCAAGCTTTGAAAATGACAATGCGGTAGCAGATGAAATGGCATCAATACCACATTCTCCAATCTCACGAAGAAACTGAACAAGTTGCTCTTCCTCCGGCGTTAAATCAACGAACAATTGCGTCTGTACTGCAGGTAACGGCGCATTTTTATCATCTGTCCAGCCCATCATCCATACCAGATCATTGGCTGATGTGATTAAACCCGCTTTGTTCTCACGGATATATTCATTACAGCCTTTACTATATGTATCCATTGCTCTGCCCGGCACAGCGAACACATCTCTGTTATAACCAATCGCCAGATCAGCAGTAATCAATGCACCACCTTTTCCGGAAGCTTCCACCACCACAATAGCGTCACACATACCGGCGACAATACGATTCCTTGTCGGAAAATTTTCACGATCAGGATTGGTGCCACTCGGATATTCGGTCAGCAGTCCACCCTGCCGAATCATTTTCCCTGCAGTAGTCCGATGCACCTGCGGATATATCCGATCCATTCCATGCGCCACTACTCCAATGGTTGGCATCTGATTCCGCAAGGCCGCCTCATGTGCAGAAATATCAATACCGTATGCAAGTCCGCTCACAATGGTTACATCAAACCCCTTCAATCCCTCCACCAACTGTTGCGTCATCTCCTCACCGTAAGGGGTAGCCGAACGTGTTCCGACTACACCTACAAATCGCTGATCATTTAACGACGACGTGCCCTTGTAATAGAGCAGTACCGGCGCATCCGGACATTGATTTAAACGTTTAGGATACGCTTCATCCGTGTAAAAAAGACCCATCACCTTATGGCGTTGCATAAATTTCAGTTCCGCCTCCGCCTGATCGAGGACCGGAGATGCAAATGCTTTCCGGATTCTTTTCGCACCAACGCCGGGAATTTTTGCCAACAATTGTTTTTTCTCACGGAATACCGCCTCCGCACTTCCACAATATTGGTACAGTGCACGGGAAATTACAGGTCCCACATTGGGCAATAAACTCAAGGCAATACGATAGATTTGTTCCTGTTCCATAGTTAAAATCACCTTCGGGACTGTGTATAAAAATCACCGATTGGGATGCTGCAAATATACAACAATTCGATTTTTTTCGCATCTTTTGGCCAAAATTAAATCCTATGCGCGCGCAAAGAAATTCCGTACTCATCGCGTTCCTGCTACTTCTGCCTTTGTTCGTTTATTCCCAACAAGGAACTGTAAAAGGTTATCTATTGGAAACCGACAGTTCTCAATCATTGCCATTTGCTACTGTACAACTGAAAGGAACAACCATCGGCGTAATCACGGATATAAACGGGTTCTTTACCTTGAATGCCGCACCGGGAAAACAAACGTTAGTGTTAAGCTATGTTGGTTATCCGGTGAAGGAGGTGAATATCTTTATCAAAGCCAACGAAACACTCGAATTGCGCTTAACGATGGAAATGAACGGAGGTAGTGATGACTGGCGACCGGTCGTGATCACAGCAGGACGATTGGAACAACAAATCGAACGCACGGTTACATCCATGGAGATTCTTCCATCCAGAATGGTAGAAAACCGGGTGGAGACAAATCTTGAGACAGCTGTAGAGCAAGTGCCCGGCGTAACAGTGATTGACGGACAAGCAAATATTCGAGGAGGAAGTGGCTTCAGCTATGGAGCAGGATCGAGGGTATTGGTGCTGGTAGATGATTTGCCTATGATGGCAGGAGATGCGAATGATGTAAAATGGAATTTTATACCGCTTGAACAAATGGAACAGGTGGAAGTATTGAAAGGTGCTTCTTCCGCCTTATTCGGATCGTCGGCGCTCAATGGTGTGATCAATATGCGCACTAAGATGCCGGGAGAAAAACCGGTTACTCAGATCACCACTTTCGCGGGAATGTATGATACTCCCAAAAACGAATACATGCGCTGGTGGGGAGAAGAGCGATTTACTTCCGGTGTAAACTTTTCGCACAGGAGAAGAATTAAAAATCTCTCATTGGTAGCTGGCGGACATTATTACAATGACGAGGGATACCGTCAAGGAGAAACCGAGCAACGCTATAGAGGGAACGCACATCTTCGTTATGCTTCGAAAAAAATCAAGGGACTAACGACAGGCCTATCCGTAAATGCACAACAGACAAAAGGTGGTAACTTTCTGATTTGGGAAGATGATTCATTGGGCGCACTGATTCCACAAGGATCATCAAGCGGACTGGGAGGTAATACACTCAGCAAATACACCAGTGTAAGAATAACCATTGATCCTTATGTGATTTACAGTCCGGGAAAATGGATACACAAACTCCGCACCCGTTATTTCTACGCAGACAACACCAATGATACCGAGCAGGGATCTACATCGCATCTTTATTATGCCGACTATATTGCTCAACGAAGAATCAAGGTTTTCAATGTATCCGTTGGAGCCACCGGAACACTTACGCGGGCAGCAGGTGATCTATACGAAAGCAGAAAGGGAAGTAGTCTCGGTTTTTATACACAGGTAGATGGAGACTTCGGCAAACTGAACACCAGCATTGGATTACGACTTGAGTCTGCCACCACCGAAGAATTACCAATAAACTCAGATAAATCAACCACTGGCAAAGTTCATTTCGCCTTAGCTAATTTCCAGCCGCAACCATTACTAAGATTAGGTGCCAACTATGCAGTATTCAAACATACGAATCTGCGTGCTTCCATCGGACAAGGATTTCGTTTCCCATCGATAGCTGAGCGATTCATTCGCACCAGAGTTGGTGATATTGTCATCTACCCGAATAATAATCTTCAGTCAGAATCCGGTTGGTCGGCAGAGGCTGGAATCAAACAAGGACTCCAGATTAAATCATGGAGAGGATTCATTGATGCCTGCTACTTCTGGACTGAATATCAAGACATGATGGAATTCACCTTCGGCACCTGGGGAAATCCACAAACCGATCCATTGTTCGGACTCGGATTTAAATCTGTCAATATCGGAAATGCAAGAATCAGCGGATACGAATTCAGCATAGCCGGAGAGGGAACCATCGGAAAAGTTAAACAAAGCATACTCGCAGGATACACTTACATAAATCCCATACAAACCGACTTCGACGCAAAACGCGACACATTACTGAACACCAGCAAGGAGAATATTTTAAAATACCGATTCAAACACCTGTTCAAATTCGATACAGAAACAACCTATAAAAAATTCTTCATCGGTATCAGCGGAAGATACTATAGTCGTATTGAAAACATCGACAAAGCATTTGAGTTCGCAATTAACGGTGTCATGAACTATCGCTCCACACAACCTTCAGGAACATGGCTATTCGACATCAGGGCAGGAGCAGATATAACGAAGAACATTCGCACTTCCTTCATCATCAGAAATCTGTTCAACGAAGAATTCATGACACGACCTGCCGATCTTCAGGCACCGCGTACCTTCACCTTATCGGTTGGAATAAAACTTTAATACCTTTTATCAAATCGGTCCTGCTCGGAAATCTACCAATAACTGATCAGCCGACCGATCACTTTTCAACCAACAGAAACGAAACAACGACAAAGGAAAAACGGAAATCAAAATGCGCGGAATTATTTTAATGACTCGTTTCCTACCCTATTCGGGGATGACATTATTCCCGTTTATCCTACTCCGTAAAAAAGACGCGCCACATGGAACAAGATTATTAAACCATGAAAGAATTCATCTGCGACAACAACTGGAGTTATTGATCCTTCCGTTTTACATCTGGTATTTCGGAGACTACCTCTTCCAGCGCCTACGTGGGAAGAAACACGAAACAGCCTATAGATCCATCATATTTGAACAGGAAGCTTATACTCATGAAAACGACCCTGACTATCTGCTACACCGACCTTTCTGGGGTTTCATGCGAAAAAAGGGAGAAAATAAGGCCAACTAAGCCCGGATTTCATAAAATCTTCAATTTGTTTCCGGAAACCATGTACCTGATCGCATTATCTTTGCCGCCATGTCCTCCACACCCATCATCACTGTTCGCGATCTTAAAAAATCGTACAACGGCTTTGAAGCTGTGAAAGGAGTAAGCTTTGATGTATATGAACGGGAGATTTTTGGTTTACTCGGACCCAATGGAGCCGGAAAGACCACCACTCTTGAAATCATCGAAACACTTCGCGAAAAAACAGCAGGAGAAGTTCGGGTTGCAGGACTCAACATCGACAATGACGCGAATGCTATCAAACAGAAAATAGGCGTACAACTGCAGGCCGCGGGATATTATCCCAGTTTAACCCTCACCGAACTCATCGAGTTATTCTCAGGCCTTTATAACGTTGACGCAGATCCGATGACGATGTTGCGCAAAGTAGGACTTGAAGACAAACACAAAGCCAAGTACAAAGAGCTCAGTGGTGGGCAGAAACAGCGATTCAGCATTGCCACAACTCTTATCAATAATCCGACTATTATTTTTCTCGACGAGCCTACAACAGGACTTGATCCACAGGCGCGCAGAAATTTATGGGACCTCATCCGTATGGTTCGCGATGCCGGAACTACTGTCGTAATTACAACACATTACATGGATGAAGCAGAGCAGCTTTGTGACCGTGTAGCAGTAATGGAATCAGGCAGAATAATCGCCCTCGATTCACCCGACAAACTGATTGACGATCTTGTCGCCACCGGTTTTGAGCGAGCCAAACAAGTAAAGAATGCCAATCTGGAAGATGTATTCCTTCATCTGACGGGACACGAATGGAAAGAAGAATAGAAATCAAGTGAGCAAAAAATACTCTCAGCTAAACGCCATGCTGGCCATCTCCAAAGCCAGCTTCCGATCGATTCTCCGGAGTCCTTCGGCTGTCGTGTTCACGCTTGCCTTCCCGCTCATTTTTATTCTCGTATTCGGATTCATTAGTGGCGGTGGCATTAACTTATGGGTTGCACTGGACAGCACCAGCGACACTAAAAATCCGATCTTCGACAGCATAGCCACGATGAAAGGAATTCACCTGGTTCCCGGACTCAGCGAAGAAGCAATCCAACGTGATTTACAAAAAGGGAAATTTGATGCTGTACTGAAAATCAGCCGCCTTCCGAATGATTCTACTAACGGTCAAGGATTACCGAAGTACGCCCTCGAAGTAACAACGACACAGGTCAGCAGAGAAAAAGGGATCATCATCCGATCCATGCTCGAGCATTATGCCGACAAAGCGAATCTGCTTGCTGCAGGCATTCACCAGCCGATGCTGCAGTTAAAAACGAAGGAGATCAACGTTCGCGAATACAAAACCATCGACTTCATCCTTCCCGGACAACTTGGTTTCTCACTACTCAGTTCCGGAGTCTTCGGAACAGCTTTTGTATTTTTTAATCTCCGGCAAACACTTGTTATCAAACGATTCTTCGCCACACCCATCCGCAAGCCATTTATTGTACTTGGAGAAGCACTCAGCCGTTTGGTATTCTCCCTCACCGGTGCTGCCTTCCTGATACTAATCGGTCACTTCGCCTTCGGATTTACCCTCATTCACGGGTTTACCACCTTTGTATCCATGCTTCTGTTGTCGGCGGTCGGGCTGATACTTTTTATGGGATTCGGATTCGTAGTTTCGGGAATCGCAAAGAGTGAAAGTACCATTCCTCCACTCGCCAATATTGTCACCCTGCCCCAGTTCCTACTATCGGGTACTTTCTTCGAAATCAGCAATTTCCCTGATTGGCTACAGCCTATTTGCCGCGTTCTACCGCTCACCTACCTCAACGACGCCATGCGCATGGTAGCCTATGAAGGAGTTGGACTTTCGCAGTTACTGCTTCCTTTGGGAGTCATTCTGGCATGGGGAATCTTCATTTACGCCCTCGCAGTTCGCGTATTCCGTTGGGAATAAATGACGAAATGACAGTACATTTGCATCGGCATCCTCTTTGAAGAGAGGAGACTGTTAAAACAAAAAAGCGACCTGGTCGTTTCTACACTAAAGAAAAAGGAAAAGCTATGATGGGAATTTATGTAATCTCGATCGCATTCATGTTGATCGGATGGTTAGTAAGCATGCAACTTAAACGCAAGTTCACACAGTATTCTCAAACGCCAATCAGTTCCGGACTAAGCGGACAAGAGATTGCGATGAAAATGCTCCGTGATAACAATATTCATGACGTAAAAGTAATTTCAGTAGAAGGTCGACTCACCGATCACTACAATCCGATTGATAAAACAGTCAATCTGAGCCACGATGTATTTTATGGACGCAATGCCGCAGCTGCAGCAGTATCAGCACACGAGTGTGGCCACGCTGTTCAACATGCAAAAGCATACAGCATGCTCCAGCTTCGTTCAGCGCTGGTACCGGTAGTAAGTTTTGCTTCGCGTTGGGTACACTGGGTATTGATTGCCGGTATTCTGGCAGTAAACACCTTCCCCAGTTTATTGCTGATTGGTATTGTACTCTTCGCAGCCACAACGCTCTTTAGTTTCGTCACCTTGCCTGTTGAGTTTGATGCCAGTCGCCGCGCCCTTGTATGGCTTGAAAGCGCACGCATCACAACTCCGCAAGAGCATGCTCAATCGAAAGATGCACTCTGGTGGGCTGCTATGACTTATGTAGTTGCAGCACTCTCTGCATTGGCAACATTGATGTACTACATTATGATTTACATGGGACGTCGCGATTAATCAATCGACTGAAACAACAAATAAAACGCCTCTCGATTCGGGGGGCGTTTTTTTATTCCTAAGCTCAATTTTTGATCTAAAATAACCTCCCTTACAAAAGATATTTTGCTTCAAATGTGGTGAATACGCCTCCTTTTATTGAATGAAGAATACTACATATGAATTATTGCTTTGCAACGAGTTTTAAAGTTACTTACTTCAAAATTGAATTCACAGACACCTGTTATAGTGCACTGTAAATCATGTAATTAACTCGTAAAAATAAAATGAATCCGACTTTTTACATATCTAAAGGAACACCTGTTAAAGTTTTAGCACTGAATCAAAAGTGGTATCAGGAAGGATATAAATTAACATTGGTAAAGAAAATCGGGATTATAATTTTCCTAATCACCTGGATTTATAATTGTGCAGAAGCTCAAACTCTGAACTTCGAATGGGCCAATCAGGTATCAGGAATATCATTAAGTAAATCTACAACTTGTGATGCTTCAGGAAATGTATATATGATTGGACGATTTCACGGAACAGCTGATATGGATCCATCACCGGCTGTACTAAACTTTGTATCCAATGGCGGATCGGATGTATTTATATCCAAGTATGATCAAAACGGAAACTTCCTTTGGTCAAGGCAATTTGGAGCCGGAGGTAATGACGATGGATATGAACTAAAAATTGATCCTTCGGGCAATGTTGTGGCAACCGGTTATTTCCAATCAACCATCGACTTTGATCCAGGTCCATCAGTCTATAATATTACTGGAAATGGGGCTAATGATATATTCATACTAAAACTAGACCCCTCCGGAAACTTTATTTGGGCTTATGGTATTGGTGGCAGCGGAATAGACTATGGATTATCAATGACAATCGATGCCAGCGGCGCACTATACTTTACAGGACAATTTAGCAGCACAGTAGATTTTAACGCGGGCCCTGGTGTCTTTAATATGACGTCCGCAGGAGGAAGTGATATTTTTGTACTGAAAATGGATTTGAATGGAAATTTTATCTGGGCCAGGAGATTTGGAGGAACGGCAACTGATTTTGTTAGCTGTATCGAAACTGACAATAACGGGGACGTAATATTCACCGGATCTTTTGGATCAACTGCCGATTTTGATCCTTCCCCGGCTGTATATAATTTAACAGCAGTTGGACTTTCAACCGATAGTTACATTGCCAAACTGGATGCAAATGGGAATTTTACCTGGGCTATAAAATTCGGAAGTCCATTTTCTGATGCTGGATTGAATCTTGACATCGACCAATGGAATAACATCATCTCAATAGGTAATTTTTATGGAACTGCAGATTTTGATCCAGGACCTGGGGTATTCAATCTTACTCCGGTAGGAACTTCAAACGCCTATATTTCAAAATTAGATGCTGCAGGTAATTTTATTTGGGCAAAGGGTATTGAATCTACAGTCTCTTCAGCTGGAGATAATGTCAATGTTAATGCAAACAATGAAATTTTTTGTTCAGGTAGTTTCGTAGGTACAGCAGATTTTGATCCTGGTGCGGGAGTAAACAATGTTACTTCCGCCGGGAGTACCGATATCTATTTCTTACTACTTGATGTTAATGGGGTATATAAACACCTAACTACTATTGGTGGAAGTCCTACAGAATTCCCGAATGGAACCTATATTGACGCTTCTCAAAACATTTACGTCTCCGGTACCTTCAGTGGCACAACAGATTTTGATCCGGGTACAAACTCTTACAACCTGACATCAGTTGGAACTCAGAATAGCTTTATTCTAAAACTAAATCAAAACATCCCATTACCTATTGAGTTACTCGACTTTTCTGCAGAAGAAATTAATGAAGGTATTGAATTAACCTGGACTACTGCGAATGAATCCAACAACAACTATTTCACCATTGAAAAGTCATTGAAGTATGGAGAGTGGTTATCACTAGGAGTAATTCAGGGTGCTGGCAACTCTACTACTTTACAACAATATAGCTTGATTGATTTGCAACCGGTGCGCGGAACTCAATACTATCGTTTAAAACAAACTGACTTTGATGGCAGTTTTAGTTATTCAAAGATTATTGCAGTTTCGTTTAAACTGAACAACACACATTCCATACAAGTTTACCCGAATCCAATCTCTGATGTTTTAATAATTGAAATGCCATCGACAATTATCGAAAAAACACATCCAGTTCGCATATTGGATGCATTGGGCAGACACGTTGCAAGCGAATCAATCAAAAGTGGATACACAGTTCTAAATCTATGTTATTTATCACCGGGAGTATACACGGTTGAAGTTTTGCAAGACAACATGGTTTTAAGAAACACCGTTTTAAAAAAATAAGAGGTTAAAACCAGAAATAGCTGAAATTTCATTTTTAAAACATTACTTTTTCAGCTCTAAGTTTACTCAGTATAAAGGCTGAAATATCAGAGATATAGCTTCTCATGACAAAAATCAACGGACGCAAACCTCCTAATTTGTTATTTTTGCTCCATGAGTCTGCCACAACCTATCATCGACCGCATCAAGCTGCTCGAAGAAAAATACACCGCCATGGGACAGGATCTTATCTCCTATCTCGATGGTCTTCTCTATGCTGATGTCTGCACTTATTGGGACTATATACATCTCGACACACTATTAAGCCTGCAACATCCACGCACTAAATTTCCGGATGAGAGTGTATTTATCATGTACCACCAGGTAACTGAATTGTACTTCAAGCTTTCATTACATGAGATGCAACAGATGGTAGAACGTGGTCCGGACGCTGCATTTATGGCTGCACGGATAGATCGTATCAACCGATATTTCGCAGTATTAACGAGTTCGTTTGATATCATGGTAGATGGCATGGAGCCGCAGCAGTTTCAAAAATTCAGAATGAGTTTATTGCCTGCATCTGGTTTTCAGAGTGCGCAATACCGTACAATTGAAATTTACTCTACCGATTTCATTCGTCTCGTAGATAAAGATGCACGCGAACGATTCGAAAAAAATCCGGGCAGTATCGAAGAGATGTTTGAGCATATATACTGGAAAGCAGGAGCAACTGAATTAGCGACCGGTAAAAAAACTTTAACGCTGAAACAGTTCGAAGAGAAGTATGCAAAAACACTTATGGAGACGGCGCATCTTTTAAAGTCAACCAATCTTTGGGCACTCTACAAGCAACTTTCGCCCGCTGATCAACAACGCGAAGATTTACGACAAGCATTGCGTCAGTTAGATGTGAACGTAAATATCAATTGGCCCCTGGTACATTATAAATCCGCAGTTCGTTATTTACAGGCAGATCCGGCAGATATCGCAGCAACCGGAGGCACCAACTGGCAGAAATATCTCCCTCCACGCTTCCAAAAACGTATTTTTTATCCGTCGTTATGGTCGGCTGAAGAGATCGAAAACTGGGGAAGAGCCTGGGTGGAAGAAGTTTTTGCCGATAGAATTAAGTAGAACGCGTCGATTCAGGCTATAAAATACAGCCTGATTTAGTCCAGTTTTGGGCAGCCTGACAGCTTTCCAGTCAATTCGATTTCAAATTTTACCATTGATTTACAGCAATATATGTAAAACTAAAACATTTTAAATTGGTTTACGTTATAAACTACTTTACATTTGTCCTCATCAAATTGAAACTATGAAAAATCTACTTACAACTCTCTTCATCACCGGACTGCTCATGCTCTGCTATGTCACGGTGAATGCACAGGAAACTGCACCTCAACGTCCGGCACCTCCTCAAGCTCGCCAACAACCTACCGAAAAAACACGCCGCTTCCTTTTGCGATACATATCTGCTTACGATACCTGTAAAACGCTAAAAGACCGAGAAACGATTCTTAGAGGTGTTGAAATGGTAGCACAGGCTTCTGCCAACGATTGGATTTCACAATACCATGCAGGTTTCTACAATGCCATCATCAGCAAGGAACATAAAGACACTGCCGAAGCAAATGCATTATTAAACCGTGCTGAAAGCTTTGTTAAAAAAGCAGCTTCGCTTCAAAAAGATGAATCAGAAATTGTGTTGCTGATGGCAATGATCAACGGTATGCGCATAGGCGTAAATCCTGAACTGGGAGCAAAACTCGGACCTGAAGTAATGGCTGAATATGATAAAGCGAAAAAACTGAACGCTGAAAATCCTCGTGTGTACCTGGTGATTGGAGAATCATTAATGTATATGCCGGAACAAGCAGGTGGTGGAAAAAAAGCAGCAAAAAGTATGATTGAATTGGCCTTGAAAAAATACGAGACGGATAAACACGATGATCCGGCCTGGCCATCATGGGGTAAAAACCGCGCAACGGAATTAATGACCACATTAAATAAATAACTCCAAACAGTTAACGCTTCAAATTTCAACTCGCATGAAAGAGCTTAGCAAAGAAGAAAGCTTATCGATCATCACCTCGATGATTGAAGCTACCAAAAAAGATCTTCAGGACAATGGTTCCTGGTATCTACTCTGGGGATGGCTGGTGTTTATCGCCTGTGCAATTCACTATTCATTGATGAAAGTCGGTTACGAACATCCTTATTATGCATGGATACTGATGCCTGTGGGCGGAGTAATCAGTGTGGTAAAAGGAATACGCGAAGAAAAACAACAACGGGTTAAAACCTTCGTCGATGACTTTATGCGATATGTCCTGATTGCATTCTTAGTATGTATGCTAATGGTGCTATTCAACAGTGGTGTATTAAAACTTACAACATACCCACTTCTAATGATGGTTTATGGAGTATGGTTGTTCTTGAGTGGTGGAGCATTATCCTTTCGTCCGCTCTTGATCGGTGGTATCATTAACTGGGCGCTGGCCGTTATCGGATTCTATGTCGGATTTGAAACACAATTGCTCTTGCTAGCAGCTGCTGTTATGTTTGGATATATTATTCCGGGCTATATGTTACGCAGTCGTTATAATAAAGCCAGTCGCGAAAATGTAACCTCATTTGCCTAATCACATGTACATGTTTAAAGATCTGGATCCATTATTGCACCAACAACTTCGACTGTCGATCATGTCGTTGTTGATGAGTGTGAAGGAGGCCGAGTTTACGTTTATCAGAGAGAAAACCGGAGCAAGTGCCGGTAATCTGAGCGTGCAGATCAATAAACTTGCAGAAGCGGATTACATCAAAGTGCAGAAAACATTTCGAGATAACTATCCGTTGACAACCTGTGCGGTTACAGATAAAGGAAAACACTCTTTTGAATCGTATGTAAAATCACTGCAGGAATATCTGAAACCCGGCGTCTGATCTCCTTCCTAAAAAAAGAGGCTGTTCCGAAATTCGAAACAGCCTCTTTTTTTATGTGGTTTAATCTACAGAATATAAATTAACATATTCCATAATACTTCATCAGAAATTATTCTGCAAACCCGTATTTTACCATGTAACGGCGATAGAGTTCCTTTTGATAATTATCCAGATCTATCATTCTACCCTGAATAAATGCCATCTCCACTTTGTTACCAGTCATGTCCAATGCATCTCCGGTGGAAATAAACAAGGTAGCATCTTTACCATCTTCCAATGTGCCGCAGAGGGAATCTACTCCCAGAATCCGGGCAGGACTCGATGTGATGGCCATCAATGCTTCTTCTTTTGAAAGTCCATACCCTGCAGCAGAACCGGCCTGAAAACCAAGATTACGTTGTTGCCAGAATCCATCATCAGCGATGGCAAATTCAATTCCTGCCTGTTTGAGCAGATACGGCAATTTGTATTTCATGTCAACATCTTCGTCCTCACGGAATGGAACAGAATGTGTACGGATTAAAATCACCGGAATATTCCGCGACTTCAATACATCTGTTACTCGCCAGCTATCTGCACCACCTGCGATTACAATTTTCAAATTGTATTTATCAGCAAAAGCTGCGGCCTCAATGATCTCTCTGGCAAAATCACATCGCACATAAAGTTTCTTTGTTCCATTGAATAAACCACGCATTGCTTCCAGGTGCAAATTCATTGGCTGACCGCTTGAATTAGCGTAGGCATTCGCTTCGTCGAATAATTTAAACAAGGCCTTCAGATTTTTCTCATTGCGTTCCTTTTGCTCATCTTCCGGATCAGCCCATGGAGCTTTATAGATCCGCATCGAGGGCCAGTTCACCCAAATACCTTCGTCTGTTTTCATCACGGCATCCTCCCAATTCCATGCATCCAGTTGCACCAGTGAAGAACTGCCGGAGAGCAATCCGCCCTGAGGAACAATTTGCGCCATGAGTATACCATTATCACGAACAGTTGGAATCACCCGCGAATCGGTGTTATAGGCAATAACAGCACGCGCACTGGGATTGAGCCAGCCCGATTCCCTGAAATCGTTCGTAGCACGTACCAGTTCCAGATCACTTAAACCAAGATTCGTGTTCATGGCGATAAATCCGGGATAAACATGTTTATCATGCACATAAATAATTGTATCAAATGCGCGTGGATCCGGCTTGAATCCTTTGGCATCCATAATGAAACTGATTTTGCCACCGAGCAATCCGATAGCACTCATATCAATTACATTTCCGTTGCCAATATGTGCCTTCGCTCCGAGAAGCAGAATGCGTTTTTGACCGCTAACCGGAGCCGGACGCTGCGCCGATGCACTAACGGTTACGAATAGGAGAAACAGGAGAATATGTTGGAGTCGCATAGTTTAGTGAGGTAAATGTTCTAAATCGTTACAATGATACTCTTCTTGCAAGGTAGTAGAAGGACGTTGCATACTGCCTCCGCCTGCTTTTTCATCCTGCATTTTACGGATGAGGCGGTTACGTTCTGCTTCATCTCTCTTCCGCAACTCTTCATCACGTTTGAGATCGAAATAAAGTACACCATCTACATAAGTTTGTTCAGGCTTTGAATACACTGATAATGGCGGACCGTTCCACAGAACCAGATCTGCATCTTTACCAATCTTTATACTGCCTACTTGCGCATCAATATGCAGCAGTTTGGCCGGATTCAGGGTCACAAATTTCAACGCTTCTTCTTCCGGAACATTTCCGTACTTCACAGCTTTGGCAGCTTCCTGATTCAATCGCCGGGCCATTTCTGCATCGTCGCTGTTGAACGCAGTTACAATTCCATTCTTATACAGAAGTGCTCCATTGTAGGGAATCGCATCAATCACCTCGTATTTATACGCCCACCAGTCGGCGAAAGAAGACCCGCCTGCTCCATGTGCTTTCATTTTATCTGCTACTTTATATCCTTCCAGAATGTGCGTGAAGGTGTTTACAGTAAACCCAAATGAATCGGCTACATGCATGAGCATATTGATCTCACCTTGCTGATAACTGTGGCAGGTGATAAATCGCTTTTTATTTAAAATCTCTGCAAGTGCTTCCAGTTCGAGATCACGGCGAGGCATTACTGAAGGTTTTCCTGCCTTGAAGGAAGTCCATGCTGAGTGATATGCCTTTGCTCTGTTGAATCCATCGAAATAGATTTGCTCTACTCCCATTCGGGTTTGAGGATAACGGGTCACATTGTTATCTCCCCAGTTTGTCTGTTTAACATTCTCTCCTAAAGCAAATTTGATAAACGGATCAGCGCCTTTGAATTTCAGTTCTTCGGCGGTACGTCCCCATCTCAATTTAATCAATGCTGTTTGTCCGCCCACTGCGTTTGCACTTCCATGAAGCAGATGTGATGTAGTTACTCCACCGGCGAGTTGGCGGTAAATATCTACATCATCCGGATCCAGTACATCACCAATGCGTACTTCCGAAGTGATGGATTGTGTTCCTTCATTCACACCTTCATTGATAGCTATATGACTATGTTCATCGATGATTCCCGGAGTAAGGTGTTTTCCGGTTCCATCAATCACAGTTATACCTGAATAGTTCGGTTTCTCATTAGGACCAGGTTTTCCGATCGCGACAATCTTTCCATCACGAATCAACACATCGGTTTCTTTTAGTACACCTTCTTTTTCGCAGGTCCATACCGTTACATTGTGGAATAAAACTGCACCTGCTTTAGGAATAGAAGTAGTATTCTCCCATCCAAAGGCCATCATTGGAGCAAATACGCGTGACATCACGAAGGAAGAATCCTTACGTGCAGAGTCTTTTTTCTCTTCAGCCGGACCTTCTTTTATAGCAGTCCATGTGATCCATTTTCCGGCAGGCGTTTGTCCCTGACCGTTAATGCTCTTTCCATCTTCCGAAACACTTCCATTCAACCGGTACATGCCTTTTCCTTTGCCTGTTTCAAACTTGAATGTCCACTGTGAACTAAAGGAAGAAGATTCCATTTTGATCTTCATCGTATCTCTTTGCAGATTCCAGTCTGGTGCATTCATATCGCCGGAAGCAACCAGCTGCCATCCTTTCAAAGTATCTACCGACAAGGCATACTTCCCTCTCAAATCAAGACTATCTGCCGTACGGATGATATATCTTTTTCCGGCAACCCAGCTTTCGATCAGTTGATTGTCTTTTTCAAAAAAGTCTTTGCTGCAGATAAAGAAATTAGCGAGCATGCCGGGTTTAATTGCTCCCAATTTATCACTCACTCCAAACATAGCTGCAGGAACAAGTGTCAAAGAACGCAATGCTGCTTCCTTGCTGAGTCCATGCTTTACCGCTTTCTGTAAGGCGGGAATAAACTCCTTTTTCTCTTTTAACCCATCGCTTGTGAGGGCAAATTCCACGCCCGCTTTTTCAAGTATGGCAGCGTTGGCCGGAGCGAGTTCCCAATGTTTCATCTCACCCAGACTCACATTCAGTGCATCAAACGGATTGCTTACATCATACGCTTTCGGAAAAACCAATGGAAGAATGAACTTACTTCCGGTAGCCTTAATTTCTGCTGCGCGTTTGTATTCATCTCCAACTCCTTTGATGATATAGTTAATGTTGAACTCCTCACCAATTTTATCAGCACGAAAAGCCGAACGATAATCTTTCACTTCAAAAACTTGTGGGAGACTTCTGTTGGAATTAAATGCTTCAAGCGAAATATTAAACTCACGCGCTGTTACTTTACTGTACCAATCGGCATCCAGATAGGTCTGACGAAGCAGGGCAATCGAACCCATGAGCGAAGAAGGATAATCCTGTATAGAAGACCCTTTGTTAAAAGAGAACATCTGAGCAACACGGTCTTTCAGGATTAAATTGTGAGGTTTATCTTCTCCAAGCAACACCAGCGCCGCTGTTCCACGGGCAATTCCATCCTTTTGTAACGTTAATGCAGTACCGAAACCAAGCTTTCTCAGTTCTTCGGCGCGTTTTAAATCGGCATCGAAATTTTCGCAGGCATTGTATTCTGGATGGATGGCCTGATTCCAGTTCAAAGCACCCGGATTCGGATTATCGTTTTGAGGTCCACGTTCGCGACGACCACCTTCGCGTGACTGCTTCTGCTCCGGAATCCCATAACCTGAATACGATTCAATGAACGCCGGATAAATGTACTTGCCTTTAAGGTCATATACCACCGCACCAGCCGGAATCGGAAGATTGGGTCCCGCCTGCAGAATCTTATCCTTTTGGATAATGAGGACAGCATTTTTCACCACCGTTGCTGCATCAACCACGAGGGTAGCATTCCGGAAAACGAATATGGTATTCCGGTCATCAGAAAGTCCTTCCACGGGTTTGGTGGTCTGGGCCCAAAGACCGGATTGCACCAAAATGAACGTGAATAACAATGTTAGTATTTTTCTCATAGCCATTTCTAAGCTGGATCACGAAGGTAATAGTTTTATAACCGTGACCGGAAAGAAAAAAGTACTGACAACCGTCTTTGTTAAGTACAACAAAAACTAAGAGATGTCCGAAAGCCGAACCCCGCAAGACCCTTCATATCAACTTTTTCGGCTCCCGAAGGAGAAGGTGGTTCTCGACTTTGTGCTTCAGAAACTCTGCGAAGGCGGAAGTCCGGACCGTTATGAAATGGTGGATTCCCTGCTGACAATGTACAGGACTTCAGCCGGTTTCGACCCATTCGCCTTGACCAAAGGACGCTTTAAACGGATGAAAGCGGCCGAATTTAAGCAGCATCTTCTGGAAATCGACCGCGAAATCGGATCTCTGATCAATAGCGATGATTACCGTCACCACCTGGCCCAGCAAAGCGGGTTCGATCCTTTGTTTAAAGAATACTCCGAGTTGTCGAAAGGTGTGATTCTGCATCCTGCGATGTCACTTACCTCCGAACTCGAGCATTTCGAAAAGGCGTGTACCACATTGGAAGCTGAAGAAATACTACTGACATTTTATCGTAAGCATACCGGTTTTCTGGAAGAAATCTATCGCTCGGAAGGTCCCGACGAGTTCCTGAGCCGATACGATCAGGCACTGGAACGTCAACGTCAATTGCAACGTCAGTTCCGGTTGGGTTTTGAGTTGATACGAATGGAGCAGGCTGCTGATAAAGGAATCTTTGACGAAACGAAGTCGCTTGCCTTGTTACAGGAGCTGGGTGTTCTACTTACACTTGAAAAAAACAAGCAACACCGGTACAGTTTGCTCTTATTCATTGCACGTACCTGTCTACTAACGGCGACGCCTGGCCGAAATTTATCTCCCTACTTGCATTTCCTGGCTGAATATGCTGACCAGCTTCTCCTCCATCGTCCCGAGGCGCAACGTTTTGTGTACAGCATATTGGCTCAATATAAAATCGATGCCGGTCGTGATCAACGAATCCACTGGCTGGAACTAGCCGAAGCAGAAGTAAAACAACTGGAACTGCATGATGAGCGTCCGGGCTTACGTTTTATTCGCTGTATGATCGAGACGGATGCAGGGAGAATTGAAGAGGCACTTCGCAGTCTGAACGAAGCGGAACATCTGATCTACAAAGCATCGAACAGAAGTCTGGCCGCGCGGAATAACTGGGTTCGCCTGAGTGAATTCAGAACGCTACTCTTTACTTTACAGGCGTTGGAAGGAGATGCTACACGAATCGAGCAGATGACCTTACTGCAGCAATTAGCCGAAGACATGGGTCGTCACCGTCAGGAAATCTCTGTGATGTTACTCGAATGGAGAGGGCTTCAATCATTTCTGCGTAAGGATTATTCAGAGGCATTAGGGTACTTCGACCGCGCGAAAGGATATCGAAAGAACGGAGAAGAGCACCCGTGGTTTCAGCTCGATAAGTTCTTCTGCGTATTGCTGGGAAAAAGTAAGAAGAAGAACAGTTTGGCAGAGATAGCCCTTCAATCCGAACAGCTCAGCGAACCATTTTACAGCAAAGTCACCGGTGCCATCTTTAAACTGGCTGATGTTGCTGCGGGCATGAAGGAAGAAGATAAAAAACTTCAACCGGGAATAGAATAATAATTTAAGTTCTTCTGAACTTTTTTGCAACAAAAGAGTTATTCTGGTTACATTCGTACTATGAACTCATTAAAAAGATATTGTGTACTGCTGATTTTATGGGTGCTTGCTGCCTGTCAACCTGCCACTCAGTCGACCACCGGTACTGAGCCACCTCTTGTTGCTTTTATTGATTACACTGCAGATGCGACCTTAGAGAAAGCAAAGACAGGTTTCTTTGATGCGTTGAAAGAAGCAGGATTTAGTGAGGACAGCAATACCATTCGTGTACTTTACAGAAATGCACAAGGAGATCAGCCTACTTTGCTGCAGGCGGTAGACTATATTGTTTCACAACAACCGATATTGATCGCAACTAATACCACACTTGCCACTGTGAATACAGTACAGCGCAACCGTGAGATTCCGGTCTTTATGATGGTTGCTCCTCGTCCGGATATTGCAGGATTACGTGATAAATCCGGTAAAGATCCGTCCAACTTGTTCGGCACCTACGAAACGCTGGACTATATCGATACCTCTGCGGCTTTGATTCACCAGTTATTCCCTGCTGCACGTAGGGTTGGTACTATCTACAGTCAGTCGGAATCGCAAAGTGTTGATGCTCTTAACAGACTATCGGTGATGTGCAAAAAATCAGGACTGCAGCTCGAAGCAATTCCGGTCAGCAATACTGCCGAAACGCAACTGATTACACAAACCTTACTATCTAAAAACATCGATGTATTTTTTGCACTACCTGACAATGTGATATTCTCATCGTTTGAAACGGTATTAAAAAGTTGCGAGGAAAAAAACATACCCATTATTACCAGCGAAGCCGGACTCGTAAGCAGAGGGGCCTTAGCCAGTTTCGGTGCCGATATGTATTCCTGGGGATATCAATCAGGAGTGCAGGCTGCAGCATATTTAAAAAGCAACAACTCCTCCACATTGAAACCGGAGATTGTTCAAACACGACTTCGTGTTATGAATAAAATCGCTGCAGAAAAATATCATCCTGTATCGGATAGTACTTTCACTATGATTCCCTGAACAATAAGATGAATGCCAGCTTTCTGATCACCGCGCTTATACAAGGCATTGCCTTTGCAGGACTAGGCTATGGCATTTATCTTTCATTGCGTATTTTTAAAATTCCGGATATCACTACAGATGGATCCTATACAACCGGTGGAGTAATCACAGCGATTTGTCTATCATCGGGTGTTCATCCTGTGCTAACAGTGATACTTGCGATGCTCAGTGGTGCTCTTGCGGGAGCCTGTAGCGGAATCATCCACACGCGGTTAAAGGTCAACCCGCTGCTTGCCGGCATACTGGTAATGACAGCGCTCTACTCCATCAATCTACTGCTACTCGGTCGTCCAAATCTTCCATTACTGGATGTAAGTTCCATCTTTACCATGCTGCCCGGAGGATCTGCGCTGGCAAAGACGATTATCAGTTTGGCCATATGCACCATCCTTGTTTTTCTATTACTATACTACTTGCTTCGTACCGACTTTGGTATTGCGATGAGAGCCACCGGCAATAATGAAACCATGGTCAAAGCGATGGGTGTTAATGTAAGTTCAATGAAGATAACCGGACTTGCTCTAGCGAACGGACTTACTGCTCTCAGCGGCTCATTGATCACACAATATCAGGGATTCGCCGACATCAACATGGGAATTGGTATTGTGGTTTCTGGTCTGGGAGCAGTGATGATCGGAGAGACTTTTTTACCTGCTAAATCCTCACGCAATCTATTCGCTCAACTACTCGTGATACTGGCCGGATGCATCCTATTTCGGCTAGCCATCGCCGTTGCATTATCTGCCGGAGTCGATCCAAATTATCTGCGGTTAATTACTGCACTCATAGTGTTATTGATTGTTGCCATCGGACAATACCGTAAATCACCTGCTTTATGATAAAGTTGCAACAGCTGACAAAGACTTTCCCAGCCGGAGATGAACAGGTGATCACCGCACTAGATAAGTTCGATCTTGAGATCAACAAAGGTGATTTCACCGTGGTGATGGGCGCTAATGGTTCGGGGAAAAGCACACTCCTGAATATTCTGGCAGGAAATCTACAACCCGATAGTGGAAAGGTATTCCTAAATAATCTTGATATTACCCAGACACCAGAACATAAACGAAGCAGATTCATCGCACGTCTTTTTCAAAATCCACTCAGCGGCACAGCACCTGAACTCAGTATACTTGAAAATTTTCGTCTTGCTGCATTAAGAACTACCGGTAAAAAAATCAGGATAGGAACAGATAAAAATTTCAGAAACACGGTTGCAGCGGGTATTCAAAGTCTCAACATGGGACTTGAAAACAAATTAGACGCAGCCATGGGCAGTTTGAGTGGCGGACAACGACAAGCATTAACATTGCTCATGTGCACCATGGACACCTGTGATTTACTTTTGATGGACGAACCAACTTCTGCACTGGATCCACGATCAGCAGAAACAATCATGCACCTGGCCAACCGGATTATTCAGGAGAAAAAACTAACCGCTATTCTCATCACTCATCGTTTAAAAGATGGCATTACTTACGGAAACCGTCTGCTCTATCTGGAGAACGGAAAAATAAAACACGATTTTTCGGGCGACAAAAAAGCTTCATTAAAGAGCGAAGACCTCTTCCATTTATTTGGCGAATAGTTCTGTTAGAAGTTAACAGAAGTCAGCTTAGAGTCGATTGTAAATGCAGTCGTAACACCACCAAGATCAATAATTGAGTAGGTAGAACTTCGCACCAAACCCTTTGTTGAATAATACATGTAATAATCAACCCCATCATCTTGTCCAGTTGGGCTTGTATCAGATGTAATCACACCCTTTACTCTCACGCAATTAAAAACACCGGCATCAGTTGTCTGCAAATAACCTGCCTCATATTTACGGTCAAAATAAAATCCAGCACTATAACCAACCGCATGCCAGGATTCTCCAAGAACCATCGGAAATTTCAGAACAGTTAATGATGAATCAGGAAGATATAAAGAGTCGGAAAGTACTGACTGAGGCCCACCCTGATGAAATAAAAAATCATTCCGTAAAAAAGAGGACTTAATATCCACGCGAGAAACGAACCAGGCAGTAATGGCCACAATGTAAAAACCAGTTGGTCGATTTACCAAATAGTAATTACCGGCATTAACAACTCCATCATACGAGCTATCACGAACAGCCATTTTCATCACCACCTCTCCATTGATAATTGTATCACCAACCACTTCCATCGTCGACAACCACTTGTTGACCTGAGTCGGCACACTTGAAGGAACAGGAGTCAGTTTTGATTCTGTATAATACACCCACTTATTACCCAATGTTAGAGGATAAGAGGTTAAACTTACCGGCTGAACCTGCCCATGCGTATCATCACCATCTTTATCACAAGCAGATAAAAACAGAACGAAAAAAAACATAATGAGCGTTGTTCGAATCATTCGATCAGGTTAATTAGGTCATAGTAGCAATCACCTTCAATTCAATTGCAATTGGTGTTGGGAGGCAATTAATTTCAACGGTAGTCCGGCAAGGAAGATTATCCTTGAAATACTCTGCATACACTTTATTGTAGATCGGAAAATCATCCTTCATATTCGTAAGGAACACAGTTACATCAACAATTTTATCCCAACTGCTGCCAGCATCTTCGAGTATATATTTGATATTCCGAAAAACGGAATGACATTGTGTTTCGATATCATACGACAGAATCTTTCCGTTTTCATCAAGCTCCACACCGGGAATCTTCTTGGTTCCACGTTCGCGGGGACCAACTCCTGAGAGAAACAATAAATCGCCCACACGACGTGCATGTGGATACAAACCTACCGGCTCCGGTGCTTTTGATGAATTAATCTTTGTGTCTGACATAATTGAAATAATACGCTAATTTACAATTTTTTCTGATTTCCTTACTCCTGCCACTTTAAAATTACTTCCTGCTCCCAGTTAGCACGAAGTGTCAGCGTTTCCGGATAGATATACACCGGCTCCGGTTGACGACGACGACCATAATGTGAAAGTGTAAAGCGGTTATTCCGATCAACATCTGTTATCACCCGAAGTCTCATAGTAGCAGCAGGCAGATGACTAAGGGAAATACTAGAATCTCCCGATAATTTAAACTGCCGGATCAACTCAAATTTTTCATTGGTGAGTTGCAGGAGATACTGCTTTCCTGATGTGAGTCCTTCCGTTTTGATACTAAGCATTGCCGATGATTTTTCATCCGGAACTGTAAACTCAAAAGTGGTCGTATCATTGGTAACATTGAAAATATCGCTTACTGCACCGGGATAAAATTTCAATCTATAACGCGCACCTTCCTTCCAGGGAAAACGCAATTTAAACCGACCCTGCACACCATTCTCCGGCTCAAGCTTCATCGTAACAGCCTTCGCACTATCCTCCACCACTTCAACAGAATCGAGTCCATCAGTAATCGGATGCAAAGTACCGAACACTGCATCGGCAGCAGGACCAGCAGTGGCCGGAGAAGAGCGAAGTAAAATCCTCACCTTCATCGCAGGTTCTTTCACCCCTTTCGCAGGAGCCATCATGACGCGCACTGTATCAAACACCACACCCTGATCTGCCACAAGCAATTTAATTGAATCTGCCTCCGGTTGCTGGAAAAGCTTTAGTGTATCATGCTGCTCTGACCAGAAAAATAATTGTCCATTCCAGGCTTCACCATTCCAACCACTGAAAGAAATACTATCACTTCCCCGATTAAAACCAATCGCCAGTGACTGACGATCTATCCGGCTTACACGGGCAATACGCGTTTGAGCAGCCTCCTGAACGGAGAGCATCAGCTTTAACACGGTAGTAGAAGGAACGGTTACCGGAAAATCAAGAAAGGCGAATGCTTCTTCCTGTGGGTTATCACATTTATAGTTATTGTTCTTATCATCCAGGCCGAACACGAGATAATTTCCCGCAGCCATATTACGGATAGAAAACACTCCCTTGTCATTGGTACGGGCAAAGTAATCAGGTTTACGCAGGAAGGGAAGTGAATCATCTTCTATAGAACCGGTTTTTCGGTACACCAGCACCGTTATATTCTTCAATAAGGCCAGTGTCGATGCATCATACACTTCACCGTTCATCTCCAGGGAATCAATATACGAACCTGTCGAAAACACGTATTGAAAATCGACCAATGGATTTGCTTCATGCACATCCACAATTGATTTTCCAAAGCTGAGCGTATACGTTGTATTAGGAAGCAGACTATCCGGCAAGGTAATCACCAGCTCCTTCTTTCCCACTTTTACTTCCGGTAATTTTGAAGTAAGCGGAGAAATAATAAACTGACCTTGAAAATCATTCAACTGTATATATTCATCAAAGCGCAGGCGGATTTCCTTATCCTTCATCTCTGTCGTCCGTTGAGAAGGAATCGCCTCTACCAATTCAGGAGCGGAAGTATCTTTTTGTCCTCCTGTAGGATTCACCCGGTTCGCACATGAAGCAACCAGCAGAAGAATCATCAATTTCAGGATCGACCTCACGCAGTAATAGTATTTGACATTAAACGACCAAGGAGTTTCGCCACCTTACCCAAATAAAGTGCATCTACCTCATCAAATGTTTTGACTGCTTCACTATCCACATCCAGCACCATTTTTACGGCATCATTAACAAACACCGGAACCACGATTTCTGATTTTGACAATGAAGAGCAGGCGATATGTCCGGGAAACTCGTCAACATCATCAACAACTATTGTGCGACCATCTTTCCATGCCGTTCCGCAAACCCCTTTTCCATAAGCAATACGTGTACAGGCAAGTGGCCCCTGAAAAGGTCCCAGGACCAACTCTTCAGCTCTTACAAAATAAACACCAACCCAAAAGAACCCGAACGCTTCCTTCAACACAGCAATGACGTTCGCCACATTTGCTATCAGATCGGTTTCATCCTCTGTGAGGTGCTCCAATTGTGGAAGCAGGATTTCATATCGTTCCTTCTTTCCGGCGCCTTCTTCAGCGAGTTGCAGTGATTCAGCCATGTGGCCACAAAGATAATCGCTCCTTACAGGCGGGCAAAGGCAATTGTAACAATACTTACCTCTACCCCGGGTATTTTCACCAAAGCCTCAGCTGCTGCAGCCAGCGTAGAACCGGTTGTAACTACATCGTCCACCAACAAAACCCGTTTCCCACGCAATAAATCAGCATTAGCAGGCAAAAACACCTCGGAAACATTTTTAGCCCTTTCAAAACGACTCTTTCGGGTCTGGCTGGCCGTATTTTTATTGCGTTGCAGGCCCTCCGGCAAATGCGGCACCCCCAACACATCTGAAACACCCTGTCCAAAACTCGCCGCCTGATTATAACCCCTGAAACGCAATTTATGCGCATGCAGCGGAATCGGAATCACATAATCCGCCCTTGCAAATTGAGGAGCATGGATGAGCTGGTGTCCGCAAAGTTGTCCCAATTTCACCCCAATGTCGGGCCGGTTTTCATACTTTAACTGATGAATAAGTTTCTGTATTCGCCCACCCTTACTAAAATGACAATAAGCCATAGCCGCCTTCACAGGAACCTTACCCCAAAACTGTTTGATCACGGGATTCTCTTCCTGCCTTTCAAACCCGGTTACAGGCATGGTCATCAAGCAGGAAACACAAATACCCTCCTCACCTTTCACCAAATGTTCATCGCAAGCTGCACAACAAACCGGAAAAAAGAAATTCACGAGATCCTCGAGTAACATACGAATAAATTGAACGCCTGTTTTATTCTTCGTTTTCATATAAATCTGTTGGTGATGTTTACTTTTAGTTCTGAATTAAAATTCCGGGCGTTGCCTTTGGCTACAGGCTGCAGGCTACAGGCTACAGGCTACGGGCTGCAGGCTATGGGTTAAATGCCTTAGGTTGCAGACGGATGGCTGATGGCTGTTTTATCAATTATGTATTGAATGATTATTGTATTTCATTTATATACTAGTATAGTTTTAGTTTTAAAAAAGTGAATATGATAGATGCTCCAATTACCATTCCGATAAGCACTTTCAAGGAAAAGTCGAAAGTCTTGTTTAATGCATCCATGTATTTTGAAATCCCCCCTTGTAATTCTTTCAATTCATTTATCACCTTTTCAGCATCCTGATCATTTATTACACCCGCCTTTATTCCAACCAATAATTGAGTCTCTAATTCGAAAGCCGACCCTAGTGCAATTTCAGCGAATCTATACTTTTCTCTATCCGTTCTTCTTGACGAGCCTTCAGCTAAATTCGAAGGTATCGAAACTGCCGATTTTTTAATTTGAGAACCCAAAGAATATTGATTACTGGAAGACAAGCACTGACAAACCTTGTATACTCTCACTGCAATATCCAAACCTTTCACCCAAACATTCAGCTTTTTAAAATCTTTCATCTTTTTTATTGCAAAATTAAACTCCAACCAGCAAGAATTCGTCTTACAAACAGATACAAACGAATACAAACGGATACAAACGGATAATTAAGAATCTTAAATAATCTCCATTACTGCTTCTTTCAGAAAAGAATCTACAAATCAAATCCCAAATAACAAATCAGTTTATTATACATCTAAACATTCTCCTCCCTTTAAACTAATAGCGAGCTAGAGGATTGAGGGAAGAAGCCTGAGGCTTGAAGCTTGAGGCCTGAAGCTTGAGAAGCCTGAGGCTTGAAGCTTGAGGCCTGAAGCTTGAGGCTAACGGCCAACGGCAAACAGCCTTCGGCTATTCTGCATCGGGCGTGGATTGATCGTAGAGGTAATCGGGGAGTTTGTTGTTGGGGTAGCGAATGAAGTGAATTTGTTTAACAAGTCCCATCATTGCGGCGCGGAGCTCCTGAATGTTTTGTTTTTCGACTGCGGAAATAAAGATTACAGGGTTTGTTCCGCGGGCCATCCATGATTTTTTTAATTCATCGAGGGTGAGGTGCTCTGGTCCGCGCTCGGAAAGATCATCTTCATCAAGATGCACATGCTTGTATGCATCAATTTTATTGAAGACGAGTAACACCGGTTTATCCAATGCACCTATCTCTTGCAGCGTTTCGTTAACGACCGTGATATGCTCTTCAAAATTCGGATGCGAAATATCAACTACATGCACAAGGATATCTGCTTCACGCACTTCATCGAGTGTTGATTTGAAAGACTCTACCAAATCATGTGGTAATTTCCGAATGAACCCAACTGTATCGGATAATAAAAACGGAATGTCCTCTATTACAACTTTTCGTACTGTTGTGTCGAGTGTAGCAAAAAGTTTATTTTCTGCAAAAACCTCACTCTTACTGAGCAAGTTCATTAAGGTGCTTTTTCCGACGTTGGTATAACCTACAAGGGCCACACGTACCATTTCTGACCGGCGTTTCCGCTGAGTGACACTTTGTTTATCAATTTCAATCAGGCGCTCCCGGAGTCGTGCCAGTTTATCACGAATTACGCGGCGGTCGGTTTCGATTTCTGTTTCACCCGGACCACGTAATCCAATACCACCCTTCTGCCGCTCAAGGTGAGTCCACATCCGTGTGAGCCGTGGTAAGAGATACTTGTATTGCGCCAACTCGACCTGCGTACGCGCCTGTGCAGTTCGGGCACGTTTTGCAAAAATATCGAGTATCAATGTAGTGCGATCCAACACTCTGCAGCCGATTACCTTTTCGATATTTCGTAACTGCGATGGCGTTAGTTCATCATCGAAGATGGCAATCTGAATATCATTGGCTTTAATAAACGTTATGATCTCCTCCATCTTTCCCTTCCCGACAAAGGTTTTAAAATCGGGATGATCGAGCTTCTGAGTAAACCGCTTGATTGTTACGGCACCGGCTGTTTCAGCAAGGAATGCCAATTCATCGAGGTACTCGGTTACTTTCTCCGTATCCTGCGTACGGGTAATAAGGCCAATAAGGATTACCCTTTCAGCTACTTTGGTTAAATCAAGTGGAGTATGCGGCAAGTAATAGTGTTTTAAGAATGATAGAGCCGTTCCGGAAGAAAGAATGGTGCGTTAATCTGCAGCCGGGTTACTTTCTTAGAACCAGCCTCTTCCCATACCAACTTCTCTGAACGGCCAGGGAATAGAAATGAGAATAAGAATAAGTGCGATGGTGAAATACAAGGCCTGTGCTTTGTACTTGTCCTGATCGGAGGAAGCTTTCTTGGCTTTGATATGTCCGACAGTAAGCAATGCAATAGCCACAATCATCATAGTGATGTGTTCTACTGCCCAATAACGATTGAGACTATCTTTCATTGTAGCACCCATATTCTGCAAAGCCTGTTGAACAATCGGGCTCACCATATATAATACAGTACCGAACACCAACTGAAGATGGGCAGAAATAAGGGTAAACAAGGATAATTTTTTATCTCCAGGACCAAAAGCTTTGCCGCCTGAACGACCTTGAAGAGCCTTAATCACAACGGTGATCAACAGGATTAACAATATCCAGCGCAGGAGGCTGTGGAAGTGTAATAAACCGATATACATAGTTCTTTAGTTTGGGTATACAAAAGTAGGACATTTCACCATCCCCCGAAAGTGGTTCTTTCTGTCATGGGGTTGTCAAACAAATGACAAATACCTGACTTGCGTATGGAATTTTCCCCGGCCGGGCATCGTTCTGCTATAAATACCTAACAGGAACGACTATGAACATCTTCGGAAAAAACTGGGACGACCCCATTGCACAGGAACGACTTGAAATTGTATTTGAAAACAGAAACCATGACTACGGCGCCTACCTCATCCGCCGCAGGTACAACAGGACCATTCTGTTCGCCTTTCTATCCACACTTACATTTGCTATGCTGTTGGCCCTCACACCGACCATTCTAGCCTGGATCTACCCTGAAAAAATCAGTACGGAAGAACGGGTTCGCGAAGTGGTTGTAGAATTTCTGAATGTAGACACTCAGGAAGAAATCTACGAACAGAAAAAAGAGGAGTTGAAAGAGGAATTCAAAAGCAAACCTACACCCTCCGGACCTACAGAACAGTTTACCAATCTCAAAGTAAGTGATACCGACAGCAGCAACATAAAGACACAAGACCAGCTGAGTAACACTGTTGTGGCCACCAAAACCAATAAAAGTGACAGCACCAATATTGTTGACCCGCTCCCCGACACAAAGCCCTCAGGAGGCGGACAAGAAGTCAAGAAATGGGCTGAAGTAATGCCCTCATTTATTGGAGGAGAAGCAGCGATGATGGAATATCTGCGCAAGAACATCAAATTCCCTGCAGCAGCCCGCGAAGAAGGGATAACAGGAACAGTGTATGTCAAGTTTGTTGTCAACAAAAACGGAGAAGTAGTTAATGTAGAATTATTGCGAGGTATAGGTGGTGGATGTGAAGAGGTTGCCATCAAAGCCATCCGCAATATGCCCAAATGGAATCCCGGAATGCAAAACGGAGAACCGGTCAATGTACAATACAATTTACCTGTTTCCTTCCTACTACATTAAGCTACCCCTCCTCCTTTCAAGCCATCTGCCAAACAACAGGTGGCTTTTTTCATTCCTCTATCCCTAAATCGGGTGAATACGTACGTTTGAACCCGTTATTTGGTCGTTTACCTCATCCGGTTGGTCTAATTCTCCAGGATAAATGCTCCAAACACCTTAATTTTGACTTTGCAGATTATGAAAAAGTACTATTCCCTCCCCCTTGTCGCAGCTATCCTCTTCTGGAGCTCCTGCAAGAACAACAACCAGCCAAAGACGGAAGTCAGAAATTTCCCGGAAATACATATTACTCCCGGCGATCCTGAAGCAGAAGAATACCGTGCATCTATCACCCGCCGACACGACCTGATTCACATGGATCTGGATGTGCGCTTCGACTGGAGCAAACGATATCTGTACGGAAAAGAATCTGTTTCTCTGAAACCACATTTTTATCCAATGAAGGATGTTTGGCTGAATGCGAGAGGGATGCAGATTAACCGCGTTGGACTCATCAATGGGAAAGACACGCTGCCACTTACTTTCAATCATGCCAATGACTCCCTCATTATTCAGATGGATCACGAGTATAAAGGCGGAGAAGCATTCCGTTTATTCATTGACTACGTAGCACGACCCGACGAACTGAAAGATATCGGAGGAAGTCAGGCGATCAATAGCGACAAAGGACTTTACTTCATCAATCCGGATGGCAAGGAAAAAAATAAACCCCGTCAGATCTGGACACAAGGCGAAACACAAGCCAACTCTGTATGGTTCCCCACCATCGACGCTCCGAACCAGAAAATGACGCAGGAGATAAAGATCACCATCGACAATGAATTCAAAACGCTTTCAAATGGATTGATGATCAGCAGCACTGTCAATACAGATGGAACACGCACGGATACCTGGCGTCAGGAACTTCCTCATTCGCCGTATCTCGTTATGATGGCTATCGGACCTTACAGTGTGGTCACTGATAAATGGCGCGACCGTGAAGTAAGTTATTTTGTAGAAAAAGAATATGAGCGAGTAGCACGAAAAATATTCGGCAACACACCTGAGATGTTGGAATTCTTCTCTAAAAAAATGGGCGTTGATTATCCCTGGGCCAAGTATTCACAAGTTGTGGTTCGCGATTATGTCAGTGGTGCGATGGAGAACACCACAGCCACTATACACGGAGAGTTTCTGCAACAGGATGAACGTGAATTACTGGATGGCACCAATGAAGATGTAGTTTCCCATGAACTTTTCCATCATTGGTTTGGAGATTACGTCACCTGCGAATCATGGTCAAATATTCCACTCAACGAATCGTTCGCCACCTATGGTGAATATCTCTGGAACGAGCATAAGTACGGACGTGAAGAAGCCGACCTCGGCCGACTCAATGATCTCAACGCTTATCTCCGCGAATCAAAAACAAAGAAGGTTGATCTCATTCGCTTTTATTACGACTCCAAGGAAGACATGTTCGACCGTCATTCCTACCAGAAAGGCGGATGCATCCTCCACATGTTACGCTACACCATTGGCGACGATGCATTCTTTGCGGGATTAAAACTATATCTCGAAAACAACAAATTCAAAAATGTAGAAGTACATCAGTTACGACTCGCCTTTGAAGAAGTAACCGGCCAGGACCTCAACTGGTTCTTCAATGAATGGTTCCTCAACAAAAGTCATCCTGTACTCGACATAAAATATAAATGGGATGAAACCAGCCGCATTGCATCGGTCACTGTTGAACAAACACAGGATCTGCAGGAATCACCATTATATCGGATGCCGCTTGCTGTCGACATCTACGAAAACGGAAAGGCAAGAAGAGAAAAAATATTGCTCTCCAAAAAAGCAGAAACATTCCAATTCACCTGCAGCGCGAAACCTGACTTCATCAATTTCGATGCAGATAAGATTCTGGTAGGTGTTAAAAACGATGCCCATACCAATGCCGAATGGATTGCTATGTACCGTACAGCACCATTATTCCAGGACCGCTTTGACGCACTCACGGCTATCGCGAAAGAATACAAAGCAGGAACACCAGAAGCACAAATCATCCGCGATGGTTTAAAAGACCGACACTGGAAAATACGACAAAATGCAGTTGCTAAAATAGAGCCACTCTGCACAGGCGACGAACGTGAATCCACCCGGAAAGCACTCATGAACATTGCGATCAACGATCCGAAATCGGCGGTAAGAGAAGAAGCAGTATCTGCACTTGATGCCAACTTCAAAGATGAAGAACTCATCATGTTCTTCCAGAATGCCACTACCGACTCCTCTTTCGACGTATGTGGAACTGCATTCAATGCATTGGCAGCACGTGACAAAGAAGCTGCATTGAAACTGGCAGCAAAACAGGAAGGAAGCAACCACGACAGAATGAATGCCATACTCGCCGGACTTTATGCCAAACATGGCGGAGATAATCAGGCGGTATTTATGAAGAAAGCACTCGACAACAGCAGCGGATTTTCTACTTACAATCGATTACAGCAATATGGAAAATTCCTTCAACGATGCACCGGGAAGAACAATATTGAAAACGGAATTGTTGATATTTACACTACCGGAAAAGCTGCTGAAAACTGGATTGTACGACTTGCAGCAGTACAAGCTCTTGCAGAATATGGTAATCATGCTGCAGAAGAATCCAAAACAGCAGCCAAAGCAGGAGATACTGCCACCTCTACACTCTGGGAAGGATATAGAGCATATGCAGCCAAACACCTCGATGAGCTCAAGAAAAATGAGACCAACGAAATGCTGCTTAAAATCTATAACAGCGGAAAATAGTATCACACGTTATTTCAATACCACAACAGCAACATGAAAACTTTCACCTGCAAACTTGACAAAGTTTCGATTTTAATCACCATAAATGTTCTGCTTTTCGGACTATTTCTACTCATCGGACCCAATCTGGCTTTCATGGAAAACAGAGAGAGTAGTTTCATTTTACAATCTGCCGGAGCAGTATTACTTCTCCTGATGATTGTGTTTTATTTATTGTCACCACGAGCCTACGGATTCGACAAGGAGTATCTCTTTATTGGTCGAATGATTGCACCATTACGTATTCCGCTCTCAGAAATTGCCAATGTACGCATGCCTGACACCAAGGAACTCAACTGGGCCATCCGCACTTTCGGAAACGGAGGACTTTTCGGCTATACAGGCCGTTATTACACAAAACATATTGGCAAAATGAACTGGCAATGCACCCGACGCTCCAATTTTGTTGTTGTTGAACGAACCAATAATATCCCACTTGTCATTTCACCTGACGAGCCAGCCAAATTTGTTTTTGAGTTTAATCAGGGAGCAAAATAGAAACACATATTTGGATTCAAAAAAGACAACTCCATCTAAAAACAGAATTCAACTTTTGCAAGCCAATACTTTACAGACGAAAGACTGCTTTCCAGCACCCACTAATTCAGTTATTGAATAATAAAGTAGTTGTAAATCCAGCTAGACAGGAGCAACAGGAAAAACAACTCCGCCATCCATATTTTCTTGGCTGTAAGAAAGTAATAGGAAAGATAGACTGACAGAGGAAGTGCGATAGTATTGAAACGGAACAGCAGCTCATCCCGCGACACCAGCACAGAGAGCAAACAAACCGGAATCATCAATACGAGCAACTGCTGAATCAATCGCGACTTAGTCACATTTTTAAAATAATTTGTCTGGAGACGCAACAACGAAAGTAAAAACAGCACACCCACAATCGCAATACTCAATGTATAGCTGATGGTAAAGAAATGCTGCAAATCGATCTGCCGTTTGATACCGGAAACAAACACCCGCTCATAAAACAGCTGCAATTCATCCCGCAGGAAAAAATATAAAAAGGCAAAAAAGAACGGGAACAGCAATCCGAAAATTCCTGCCATCCATTCCCTCCAGGAAAAAGGACGAAGGATAATGATGCATAAGAAATAGAAGATAAACAAAATCACTGCCGGCAGATAAAACAACGCCGACAATGACAACAGGAAGGCACTATCGAAAGCCAGAGCAAGCGGAGAATTCCCTTTATACAAGCTGAATAAACGGTCGAAAACAAAAATCAAAATACTGTTAACGAAGAGCAAGGGATGAATCCATAAAAAAGGCGGCAATAAACCAATCAGCACCACATACAACAAAGCCGGCAACCAGGAACTACGGTAAAGAACCTCATGTTTATTTAAAACAAAGTTGAGATGGATGGCCTGGGAAGTGGTTAAAAGGAAACCAATTATTGGTCCTGCCCAAACAGGTAAATACCCAATTAATGCTATTACCAGGTCGTACAATGGCATACCATTGGGATCTACAACCCTGTAACTGACTGATTTAGAGATCATCCACATTGCGCCGGATAAAATAACGAGCAATATGAGCGGGAAGATCTGAGTGGAACGGAAGGCTTTAATGAGCATAATCCGGCTTGGGTGGGGACGATATTTAGTTTAAATTTGCGCCAAATTACACTAAAAATATGACCGCTCTATTTAAAGGTATCGCTACTGCCGCAGAATCTATCTTCTCGATCCTCCCACCGATCGGAAACCTGGCGAACTGGATGTTTGGACTCACCATTACCGTAGGTGTTATTTTCTGGTTATGGTATGATGCCAAAACACGTCGCGGAGGCGAAAATTTCATGGCGAAAAAAGGATAATCATCCTCTATAAAAAATACAAAAGGCAAACTCCAATCGGGGCTTGCCTTTTTTTGTAGGTATATTTTTTTGACTTAACGGAAGTACATCAGTTTTGTAACGCAGGTATTCTCGCTGGTAGGATCTGAAGAGAACACAATATACACTCCGGTACTCACCTCTTCACCCTGCAGGTTTCTTCCATTCCATATCGCCTGCGTACCGAGTGCAGTTGTTTGATAGACCAATCCACCATTCACATCGGTAATTTTTACAATACCGTTGGGCACAACACCCTTAATTGCCACCGGACCATCATAGGTACGCTCCACAGGATTCGGATAAACCAATATATCATTACAACCAACAATATCTGCCGACGCTTCTACTGCATCACTCTGATAACTCATCAGCCCTTTATCCGTACCGATAAATACTTCACCATTTTTTGCATCGATGGCGATAGAGCTGATATTGTTAGAGAACAACGGACTATTATCGAAAGTAAAATGATGAATCTGCTCCTGACCATCGGGGGAGAAAAGATAAATACCACCATTCTCGGTTCCCACCCATTTACGATTAGCACCATCCACCGCAATTGCCGTTACTACTTCACCGGCTAGGAGATACTGATATGAATTATCCTGACGAATTAAAATCTGCTGAGGTGTAATAGAAGGAGGATAGAAAACATATACGCCCACATCTGAACCGGTCCAGATTGTACCATCTTTATCCTTCGCCAGGCAACGAACGCGGTTTGATCCGAAGTCGACGAGATCAAACTGATCATCCGCAGTGTTGTCGACAGTGCGATTCGGGTTAAAGACTAAAATTCCATCTTTCCCACCAATATTTTCATACACTATCATCCACAAATAGCCATTGAGATCCATCACCATATCGCCCGTTTTTGCACTCGAATTAATTTTGCCGGGGAAAAGGAATCGTTTCCAGTTTCCATCATTCTTGCGCACATTGATCACGCTGTTTACACCTGCATTAGAGCACCAGAGATTAAACTCATCGTCGAGCACCAGACCGTGAACTTTTACTTGTCCGGGATTACCAAACTGCTGCAATAATGTAGAATTTGTATCGCGGTAAAACTTGATAGCTGCACCGTTTTTTACCTCCAGCAATCCTGCCCCGCCAGAACCAATAAAGAGATGATTTTTATCGGAAGGATCAACCACCAGTGACATATTATCATAGAAAGTGTATTGCCCGATAAACGGAGTTTGTGAAGAATATCCATCATAGGTAATCCAATCGGCACCATTAAAAACCGAGAATCCATCCAGACGATACGCATTCTGCCAGCCCTTATTCCGCGGACCATGAGCCACCCAAAGCTGGCCATCCACCACCTGCATCGCAGAGCTCAGTGAAGAGTTTGGACCTTCCGGCTGCATCTTTTCGTATAGACTACCCGTTACCTTCAACAAACCACGGCTTTTATCGGCGATCCATGCATTTCCGGAAGCATCCTCCACTCCATCGCTGAAATCGGGACCAGTAACCACACTGCCATCGACATACCGTATTCTATTCAACGAAGCATCGAAAACACTTAACCCGGAAGACTCAGTCAGGAACATCAGATTATTTTCCACCCGCAAACTTAATTTTGGCGGAGTTCCCTGCATCACTAACGGCAACGGATATCCCCAGTTACCATTATAGCCCATCAATGAATCACCTGACGACCGATTATAATTGAAAAACAGCACGCCATTAAACAGAACCGACTGATTAAAACCTCCCTGATCATTGGTATCACTGATGATTTTTGTCCAGGCAGAATAATTGTTGATAAACGGATCCGAAAGTGTGGCCTGGTAAATTCCATCTTCAGCAGCTGCATACAGGAAAGAGCCATCCATCACCACATCATTCACATCAGAGCCTGTATTTGCCGCAGAAATATAATAAGTATCCTTTATTTCACGACGCAACAGATCCAACACCACCACTCCAAATCCACAAGAGAGATACGCCAGATCACCTTCAATACTGATACGATTCACAATTTTATTACCCGGAATATTCTTTCGCTTGATATCACTCAGGTTCAACACCCGGCCATCATCAAACAAGAGATCGATATTCGTATTGTTGTAGACAATCACCAACACTTTATTACTGCTGCTATAGGCAATTGTGCGTACACCAAAATCATTCAAACCATTCAGCTTCGAATAGCGCTTCAGACTTTGATCCTGTTTATTAAAAGCAAAGAGACCATCCTGCGTAGCACAGTACACCCGATCACCGGCCACCGCCACCGCCTTACCCTGAAGATACGGCATATGCTCCCGCCAGTTACCGATAGCAAAAGGTTGAGCCGGCGCAGAAGATATTCCCGACAATGTAAGCAGGGCTACAAGAAAATAGAAGAGTTGTTTCATAGTTTGGTTGCATCGACAATAACTCCATTCAGGATAAATTATTGCCGATCAAAGATCAGAAATGCCATTGATTCAACCGAATATGATCCCGAAAATTGCCATATTCCAACATATCCGGCCAAAAACACCTCTATCACCGTGAAAATGAGCCGCATCTTATCCAAGCCTGCAGGTACCTACATCCGCATATTCGCATTAAATTCGTACCCTTATTCCTTGAATTTATGTTAAGATCACATACCTGCGGCGAATTGCGGTTAACAGATGCCGGAAAAAATGTTACACTCAGCGGCTGGGTACAACGCTCCCGCGACCTGGGCGGAATGACCTTTATCGACTTGCGCGACCGGTACGGACTTACTCAACTGGCCTTCAACATGGACCACAATGGCCCTATTTGTGAAGCTGCCCGAAAGCTCGGCCGGGAATATGTGATTCAGGTAAAAGGAACTGTAAAAGAAAGGGAAAGCAAGAACGCTAAAATGCCCACCGGTGATATTGAAATCATCGTTGAGTCGTTGGAGGTCCTCAATGCCGCCATCACTCCACCCTTCACCATTGAAGAACAAACTGACGGAGGTGACGACCTTCGCATGAAATACCGCTACCTCGATTTACGCCGGGCTTCTGTTCGCGCCAACCTCGAACTGCGCCACCGTATTGCGATCGAGTCCCGCAATTATCTTGACAAGCAACAATTTCTGGAAGTAGAAACGCCTGTACTCATTAAATCAACACCGGAAGGAGCGCGTGATTTTGTAGTGCCTTCACGTATGAACCAGGGACAATTTTATGCATTACCGCAATCACCGCAAACCTTTAAGCAGTTGCTGATGGTGGCAGGATTCGACCGGTACTATCAGATTGTAAAATGTTTCCGCGATGAGGATTTGCGCGCCGACCGTCAGCCGGAGTTTACACAGATCGACTGTGAGATGAGTTTTGTAGAGCAGGAAGATATCCTCCAGACATTTGAAGGACTGGTACGTCATCTTTTCAAGACAGTAAAAGGCATCGAAATAGACACTCTTCCCCGAATGAGTTATGCGGATGCCATGAAATATTATGGTTGCGATAAGCCGGACACCCGTTTCGAGATGCGATTCAGCGAATTGAACCATCTGGTAAAAGGAAAAGGATTTAAAGTATTTGACGATGCTGAACTTGTAGTTGGTATTTGTGCAAAAGGATGCTCCGAATATACCCGCAAACAAACAGACGAGCTTACCGACTTTGTAAAACGTCCACAGATTGGAGCTAACGGTCTCGTATATGTGAAGTATGGAGCTGATGGAAGTTTAAAATCAAGTGTAGATAAATTTTACTCTGCTGAAGAATTGAAGAAATGGGCAGAAGCCATGGGTGCCACAGAGGGAGATCTCTTACTCATACTCGCCGGCGATACCAATAAAACACGGAAGGCTCTCAATGAACTTCGTTTAGAAATGGGAACACGTCTCGGTTTAAGAGATAAAGACAAGTACCAGTGTTTATGGGTGGTAGACTTTCCATTGCTCGAATGGGGCGAAGAAGTAAACCGCTGGTTCGCTATGCACCATCCTTTCACTTCACCTTTACCGGAAGATATTCAACTACTCGAAACTAATCCGGGAGCTGTACGCGCCAATGCATACGACATGGTCATTAACGGAGTAGAAGTAGGCGGAGGAAGTATCCGAATCTTCAACAAAGACCTGCAGAAAAAAATGTTCAGTATTCTTGGATTTACTGACGAAGAAGCGCAAGCACAGTTTGGATTCCTGATGAATGCTTTTGAATTCGGAGCACCTCCACACGGAGGAATTGCGTTCGGATTTGATCGTTTATGTTCTCTGTTTGGCGGATCAGAAAGTATACGTGATTTCATCGCATTCCCTAAAAACAATTCCGGAAGAGATGTGATGATTGATGCACCATCTGTTATTCACGCTGACCAGCTTAAGGAACTGGGCATACAAACCAACGGTTAACAGATAGCAGAACTTCGTAATTTACTACCGTGCTTCGAACACTGTTAAGATGTTTGGTGCTGGCAATCTCCATCCTTAAATGAATTCCTATTCCTTTAACTCTACCGGTTGAGAAAACGAATTACTAAACAATTCAAACTTTATCTGATAAAATCAGAAAGGGTAACCGGACTTTAAATCGGCTATATCATTACAATTCATTTAGTTACTATCCACAAGTTGGTATTAAATAAAATTTACATTTCTACCTGCAAATAAGAGGACGATCTCCCTACCTTTGCATATACAATCAATTAAAACCAAATACGCATGAAAAAATTTACTCTAATTACTCTATTAACCCTGTTCATCGGACTGGATGTTTACAGTCAATGTACTCCCCAGGCGGTTTATACTCCATCTGCATGGGCTGAGCCAGCTGCTCCAACCGTTCCATATACAGGATTTATGTGTCAGGGACATGACACTTTATTTACCCGCACCGGCTGGGATTATTATGATGGAGATGGTTATTTCGTGAACCTGATTGCAGGTTCTGATGTAACTGTATTCACCGATGGCTGTACAGCAAGTCCTGCTTCAATTACAATTGTTGATTCAACCGGAGGAAACGGTGGATTAGGTGTTGTAATTGCAGGGGCATATGTAGCTGCTGCTTGTCCGAACAGTTTAACCTTCACAGCACCATACACTGGAAGATACTATGTTGTTTATGATTCGGACAACGATTGTGCAACAGCAGGAACAGTTGCTATTGGTATTTCTGCATTGAAATTGAACAATGCTTCTACTATCACCAACTGTAATCCGATTCCTACGCCTGTAAATGACACTATTTGCGGAGCTATTCCGGTAGTTGTTGGCACTACATACACCGGAAACACCACATTTGCTTCAGCAACTGATCCATTAGATACAGATGTAGTAAATGCTGGTTTTGCATGCAGCACTCCGAACAATACTATCTGGTATTCGTTTGTTGCGCCGGTAACTGGAGATTATGAATTTGCATCTGACGCTCCGGCTGTTGGTGGTTCCAGCCTTTGGTTGGGATTATTCGAAGCACCAACCTGTACCGATCCATTACTTTACATTGATTGTTTAGTAGGAGCAGATCCAGGATTGCCTTTGACTGATACAGCTACATTGACTGCAGGATCTAATTATTTCATCATGATTGATGGATTCAGTGGTGCATTTGGTGAATTCTCATTCGTAATCAACCAACTTACAACAGGAATCAATGAAATCAACGCTAACGAACTTTCTGTTTATCCAAACCCATTCACAGATCTTATCACAGTGAAAAACGGATCTACTGTACAGGACTTCAAAGTTGAGATTCTGAACGTAGTTGGACAGGTTGTTTACAGCGAGCAGATGAACAATCTGGTAAATGCTACAATTGATGCCAAAGCGTTTGCGAAAGGAGTATACACTATTCGTTTCATTAACAACGACAGTATTATCACCAAGAAACTGGTGAAGCAATAAAAATAATTGCCAAACAAATAAAGAGGATGTCTGAAAAAGGCAGCCTCTTTTTTTTATACAATCGTAAAGTAAGAATACTTAATCATACCTCTCGGAATGTAAATAATAAAAAGAGGTCCACTCACGATTGAGCAGACCTCTTATCAGTTACGACAACTTTTACAACTTCACGAATGGCTGAGCCACGGTGCCTGCCTCCGAAGTTGTTTTTACAATATACGTACCTGCCGGAAACATACTTACATCAACAGGAATCCGATAAAGTCCGTTCTTTATAACTTCATCTGTTTCCAAACGAAGAATAACACGGCCAGACAAATCTGTTATAAGAATTTCCAGTTTACTATCTGCTGCATTCTCCAGGCTAACATGTAACAAATCACTTGCCGGATTCGGATGAAGCACAACTTTCAATTGACTGGAAGAGTTTTTCTCTGTTTTCACCGTACTAATACCGGCCGAGAGATCCTTTGCACTCAACACCAGATAACCATCATTATAATCTGCAACCGGACGAGCTACCACATTGCAGGCAGCAATCCTCGCAGACAATACAGAGCCGCCGGACACTTCAAAACCGGGATTTAACTGAACAAAACTCCCTGCTTTCATCTCTAACGTTTGCCCATATCCGTTAGTGAATACCTGACTACTCACAACAGAATTCGATGCCTGAATATTACTCGTACCCGGCAACGAAGCGAACGCAGAAGTATTCTCATCAGAAGGACAAGCACCAGCCAATGTAGAAGACCAGAAGCCGCGACCATAAGTCGTTGCATACAGAAGTCCTTGTCCCGGGTTAATATCCAGATCAGTAACAATTACCGAAGGCATACCATTGGTAAATGGAATAAAATTCGGCAGAAGATTATTGGTATAATACACTCCCAGATCAGTACCGGCATACAAACCGCCATTCGATCCATTCTGATACTTCAGGCAATTCACCGGAACATTCGGAATATCAACACCCCAGCTCAACCAGGAAGTGCCGCCATTCGTTGTATAATACACCTTGTGCGAAGCATTATATCCGGATAGACTAACCCATGCCTCCGATGGATTTGCAGGATTAACAGCGATATCAGTAATAAATATTCCGCCAAGAGCCAGCACAGAGCCGAGGTTTGAAGTCACATTCGACCAAACTCCCGGAGAAGTTTCACGAAAGACGGCCAATGCTTTGGTCATCCACTTATACCCTACTCCCACTTCAAGAGCGCTTGAGAATCCACCGACAGAACAATCAAAACCAGGATACAACGACCATGAGTCACCACCATTCAATGATCTCCATAAACAGAACATTCCATGATAAATAACATCGTGATTAGATGGATCGATAACGAGAGGTCTATCCGGAGTAACACCACTCAGGTTATAAAGAGTATCTCTACAATTACAAGTAGTAACCGGCGGAGTTTTATCGCAAGGTGTCGGCCAACAGCTTTTATACAATTTGGCATTCCCATTAAAGTAATAGGTATTATCGTTTGTATAATCCACCACAGCATCACCACCATCACCGAAGTAAACGATCTCATTATTTACATCGCCATCATAACGGTGCTGACCATTATCCTGTGAACCTAAATAATTCGCCTCATAGTTACCGAAGATGTTTGCATCTCTATCGAGTCCAACACCATAATACTGCGTAATAGACAGGCCATTATAGTGGGCTGTCCACTTAGAGAGCGGATCGGAAGGAGTATATTTAAAAATACCACCATCATTCCCCACCCACATTGTACCCGAAGCATCGTACTCATAGGCATGTTGATCAGGGTGCATATTATCATTTCCTGCCTGATAATAGCTGCTTTCACGACTAAACGAAACACCGCCGGTTGTACTTCGGTAAGTATCAATTCCACCAATGAAAACCTCATTTATATTAGAGGGATTAACTGCGAATGCAAAATCATAATGTGCCTGCGACACAGTCCCTGTTCCATTTTGAAACACATCAGCAGTTGTTGCCGCTGATGAAACCAGACTCCAGCTACCCGCAGATCCAGAGGTAGTTGACTTCCACAAGCCGATAAAACCAGGGATTGAACTGCGACCAGCAGCAAAATAAAGCGTAGATGGAGCTGCAGGCGAAACAGCCACCGCACAACGTGTAGATCCTGTACCACTCAAACCAGGAATAGCAATGGGTGTCCATACTGATCCGGTATTAGTAGAGCGATAAAATTCTGTAACTGTTGTTGCATACAATATAGAAGAGCTACCCGGCATAATTTCTACATCCATAAAGAAACCCACCTGTGCGTTGATCCAGGTATCTCCACCATTCGTCGACTTCAATAACCCCACACTACTTGCTATAAAAATTGTTTGAGTAAAAAGCGGATGCCGTAATAACTTATAACAACGAACTCCTGCATCACGATCCCACTTCAAACCGGTTTGCGACCACGACAATCCACCGTCCAACGACTTCAACAAACCAATACTTGGATTATCTCCACCATCGCCATCACCGGTAAGCAATAAAATTTCAAGTGGATTTGTAGGATTCACACTGATTGACGAAACACTAAGATTCGGAATTGAATTGGTAATACATGTCCATGTTCCACCTGAAGAAGCGCGTTTCCACGCACCACCTGCAGCAGTACCAACCAGAATTTCAGAAGCAGCAGTATTAAACGCCACACAGTTCACCCTTCCGATACCTTGCTGCGCAGAAGGAATAAGCGAATTCACCTGAGTAGGCCCCAGACTCACCCAATCACCGCCGGGCAATGCACGTCCCTGCTGAACAGCATCCATTAATTGCGAATGAGCCTCCACAGATTTCCACTGCGTATTTACAGTAAAACCATCTGCACCCAATCTGTTTTTATTAAACCAATGCCAGCGATAAAATTCCTTCGAAGCACGAGCCACCTGTTTTTTTTCTGCAGGCGTTATAGCAGCTTTCTCTTTCTCTCTCAGCCACGACTCATATTGTTCAACATACGAAGCAAAATGGACTGAAGTATTTTTATAATCGGGCAAACTTTCCCGTTGTTGTGCATCTGTTTTCAGAAACAACACCAACATGAAACACCCGACAAGGATGATCATTTTTTTCATGGTTTTATTTCTTTAATTGTTCAACTGCCTGATTTAACTGCTGAATTTTTTCTTCCTGTTTCAGAATATACAAGGTCAGCTCTTCTATCTTCTCCACCAACACGCGTTGCATCTCTCCCACTTCAACACCGGCAGAGCTATTCACATCATCAGAAGAAGGAATACCCGGCAAGTGACCATTTGTATTTATGAAATCACTCAGGTCAGAAAGTTTCATCAACTTATAATCAGGTTTAAAAACATAATCAGGCCATGACGCCAGTAATTGCACTTTCAATTCTGTACAGATCACTTTCCCATTCACTGACATTTTATATCCGGCAGGAACATAAGTAGTACCCACACCCACAACACCTGCACTTTGATCCTGCAAAATCACATACCCCGAATTAGCAGCAGAACGCAGATACCAATCGCCGGTAGCACCAAAATGACCATAACTGATATTCGGACCTTTCGAAGTATTAGTCAATTCGAAAGTAGGGCTAGCAGTTCCGGTTTGCACCACTGACAGACGGCTCACCGGAGTAGTTGTACCTATTCCCACATTTCCTGAGCTATTCAATGTAAAACGTGGTGAAGCTGAAATCACCAGGTGTACACTTCCTGTAGTATTTCCACCACCAGTGCCGAAATCCATATCAGAACTTGCACCGGAATAAGAACCGATGTATCCACGATAATTCGCATTCTCATAAAAGGTCATGTACATACCGGTTGAATTCAGCAATGAAGTACCACCAGTCAGCCGAAGTGCTTCTTGCGAAGTTGTGTTCACATGCAGAGCTGCAGCAGGATTAGACGTACCGATACCCACATACGAACTACCGGAACCAATCTGCAGAAGATTATTATTCGTTGCCAATACCTGCACTCCATTGATCCGATAAACAGAATCTGTATTTACACTTCCGCCTTTTACATCCAACTTCCAAACCGGCGAGCTGATACCGATTCCAACTTTACCGTTCGAAAGAATACTCATACGCACATTATTATTCGTACGGAATCGCAACGCTTTACTATCGGTAGTTCCGATAAAGTTTACCGCCGGGTCAGTAGCAGCATTTCCTGTTAACGACCATGTTTGAGCAATTGACAAGTCCGCCATGAACAGCAGGCCAAGGACAGCCATTGTAGCTTTTAAGAGAGGTTTCATGATGATAGATATTAGAATTCAACTGAAAGCTACTTAACGTCACTCTGCCAGAATTAAGGAAATTAGTATGCGGTAGAATGGGGATATTATCCGGCAGATATCCTGAGTATTCAAAATGAAAAACAAGAGGATTTCAGTAAATACAAAAAGGCGAAATACATGAATGAGCGGAGAAGAAAACGGGTATAAAAAAACGGGCCCCTGAAATCAGAAGCCCGTTAAGTATTTTATATTTTTCTCTTTATGGAGTTACTGTAATTCGCCGTGAGAAGGAACCATCTTCACTCATCACTTTAATAAAATAGAAGCCGGGTTTCTTACCACTCAGATTAATCAGAAAGGAACCGGAAGCCTCACGTTCCAGACTCAAATTATCCTGTAGATTTCCGATCATATCGTACACCAGAACTTCAGGAGTTGCGGACATAGCTTTATTAAAGGAGATATGCAGTACACCATTCGTTGGCATCGGATACATGGAAATAGTAGTTTCCTTTGTTGCGAGTGCCTTATCGCCTGCATCAGCCTGGGCCATTGATTGAATGCCAGAGAGGGAGAGTGCAGCAATAATGAAGTAAGAGTAGAGGATGCGTTTCATAGGCATCTTGTGGGGGTTTGGTATTTTATACGTAACAAATATCTTGCCGTTACTTATTATTAAACATATTCATCGTGTTTTGAATCCCAACGGAAGCGAAACTCTTCACGATATCCTCAGCAATTTTAATCTTTTCCGGCAGGCCAGCAGCTTCCTGAGATGACCAATGCCCCAGCACATAATCCGATTGACGGCCTTTGGGGAAATCGCTCCCAATCCCGAACCTCAATCTTGCAAACTTCTCATTTCCAATACATTCTATTATACTCGTTAATCCATTATGACCAGCTGCTCCACCGGAAGGGCGCAATCTTAAGGTTCCAAACGGCAAAGCGAGGTCATCTGATATAATTAACAGGTTTTCCTGCGGAATTTTAAGCAGAGTCATCCAATACCTTACAGCCTCCCCGCTCAGATTCATGAAAGTAGTGGGTTTCAGCAAGATAAGAGATCTTCCTTTAAAGCGAGCTTCAGCTTTCCAGGCTTTTTTATCATTTGAAAAGGAAGCATCGAGTGATTTTGCCACAGCATCCACCACATCAAAACCAATATTATGGCGTGTATGCACATAATCGGGTCCGATATTTCCCAGTCCGACAATCAGGTATTTCACAGGTAAACCTATATTAAACGCCAAAAGGAACCTTTATTAGGGTTCCTCCCGGCTATGAATTTGGGTATACGTTATTAACTAACGGAGTGATTACTTCTTATCACCTTCAGCTGCTACCACGTTACGTGTCATACGCACGCCAACGATAACATTCGAAGGAGAATCGAGGAAGGTAACACCATTTACATTAAGGTCACGAACACGGATATTTCCACCGATATTCAGAGGGGTAATATCAACAGTTACGTAATCAGGTAAATCAGCTGCCAACGCTTTCACCTTCAGGCGACGCACTTTAGTAACCAGTTTACCACCCTGCTTCACACCTTCAGATGTACCGGTCAGTTTTACCGGAATATTGATGGTAACAGGCTTACTTGCTTCAACGGCGAGGAAATCAACGTGTTGGATAATATCCGTTACAGGATGAAACTGGATATCCTGCATGATACAGAGATATTCCTTGCCTTCCACGTTCAATTTCACCATGTGTACATCCGGAGTATACACCAGACCTTTAAAATCAGCCAGTGCTGCTGAGAAGTGTACAGGTTCAGTGTTGCCATAAAGCACACAAGGCACCTGCTCATTATCGCGCAGAGCTTTTATGGATTGTTTGGTAAGTTCTGTTCTTTTTGAACCTTTGATTTCAATCGTTTTCATTGCTGAGAATTGTATTAACCTTTAACAAAGAGTGAGCTGATGGATTCATAAGCATACACTCTCTGAATTGCTTTTGCAAAGAGAGCAGCTGTTGAGAGCTGTTTAATTTTTATCCCCGGCTTGCGCAGAGGAATTGTATCACAAACGACCACTTCCGTGAGGTGCGAATCGGCGATACGTTCATATGCCTGACCACTAAGAACAGGATGTGTACAGAAGGCACGAACACTGGCAGCACCACGATCAATCAACAGACTAGCTGCTTTCGTGAGAGTGCCGGCTGTATCCACGATATCATCCACCAGGATACAATCGCGACCGGTAACATCACCGATTACTGTCATTCCTTCAATTTCATTTGCCCTCTTACGGTGCTTATCGATAATTGCCATATCAGCATTAAAGTAAGAAGCATAAGTACGAGCTCTGTGAACACCTCCCATATCAGGAGCACAGATCATCATATTAGGAAGGTCAAGAGTCTTAATATAAGGTACGAAGATGGCCGATGCATCGAGGTGATCTACCGGAACATCAAAGAAGCCCTGGATTTGCGGAGCATGAAGATCCATGGTCATCACACGGGTAACGCCAGCCGCCGACAACAGATTAGCTGTCATTTTGGAAGCGATAGCCACCCTTGGTTTGTCTTTACGGTCGCTACGGGCATACCCAAAATACGGGATAACCGCAGTAATATAGTGAGCTGAAGCCCTTTTCGCGGCGTCGATCAGCATCAAAAGTTCAAAAAGGTTGTCGGTTGGCGAAAAAGTACTTTGGATGATAAATACATCACAACCACGCACACTTTCATCGAAAGAAGGAGAGAACTCCCCATCGCTGAAGCGGGCCACCTTCACATCACCCAGCGGAGCACCGTAACAATCAGTGATTTGCTCAGCTAAGTAGCGAGATGCAGTACCGGAGAATATTTTGACCTGACGTGCCATGTTGATTTTCCCTTTATTTAAAAGGGCTGCAAAGAAACTAAAAATTACCCGTTTATCAAAATGAATAAACAAATAGATGTTGAAAATTAACAAGGCTCTAACCCTGTTTCATAAATAATTGATTTAAAACATTTTAACAACAGGTAAAATCCTGAAATCAGGTCCATTCCGGGGCAATTCCGTCCATCCTCCCAGCTTGCTGAAATAGCCCAAACCAGAATCAATACAAAAAACAAAAAATCCATAACGGCCGAATATTCGTTTTGTACTATCTTCGCAGTCCCCGAAATAATTGGGGAGTATTGCCCGGATGGCGGTCCCGTCAAAACAAAACCTTTTGTTAGGACGGGATGGTAGACGCGGTGATAATGATAGTAAGGTATTGCCCGGATGGCGGAATTGGTAGACGCGCTGGTCTCAAACACCTGTGCCTTCACTGGCATGCCGGTTCGACTCCGGCTCCGGGTAC
>JAGOJO010000058.1 GCA_017995075.1 Bacteroidia bacterium
CCCATGCAATCTAAAGCAACGAGCCCCGAAAACTACCTCAACGAGCTACCGGAAGACCGGAAAGAGCCGATGATGAAATTACGCTCCATCATTATTAAAAATCTGCCCACTGGTTTCGAGGAGCAGATGAGTTATGGAATGTTGGGATATGTGGTTCCTCATCGGGTTTATCCGGCCGGTTATCATTGTGACCCAAAAGCCCCATTGCCATTTCTGGCTCTCGCCTCCCAGAAGAATTTCATCGCACTTTATCATATGGGCATCTATGCAGATCCTAAATTGTTGAAGTGGTTCACGGATGAGTTTGCAAAAGTCTCTAAAACAAAACTGGATATGGGTAAGAGCTGTATTCGTTTTAAGAAGCCGGAACATATTCCGTTTGAGTTGATCGGAAAGCTGGCAGGGAAAATGAAGGCGAAAGAGTGGATTGCCCTCTATGAATCTAATTTGAAAAAGTAATAGGTCGTCCGTTGATGATAACAGGAGCTGCAGGGAAACGTTTCTGCAGCTCCTGTTTATTCAGACATATTTAGCGAACAATAAAGTACGCTACCACTAACCAGACAATTCCTTTCAGAAGGAAGAACAAGAATCCCCAAATACCAATTTTCTTGAGGTAATTCAGGAGTTTCGGAGAGATCGTCATGGCCTATTGAGCGATTATACGGTAGGTTTTAAAATCAGAATGCATGGGAGCAGGTTTGCCCTCTTCTTTTGCTTTGCGAAGATCTTCGAAACCACGTTTATGGCCTTCTATAAATTCAGGAGAGGAGGTCCAGGCTTTGAATTGCTCCTCACTTTCCCAGTGGCTGATCACCAGGTAATCGTCGCCGTCTTTGGCTGGTTTGAGTACCTCCATATCAATGAAACCCGGCATCCTGTCGATGGCTTTTGCTCTGGTGCCGAATAACTCTTCGAAACGGGTTCTGTATCCTGCATCGCAGGTGATGTAGTTGATAGCTACGAATTGCTTGTTGGACATTTTTCTGTGTTTTGGAGGGACAAATCTATAATATAAATTAGAATAATTATAAATAAAGTATGTAAGTAATTATAAAACAGTAGTATAGAAGTTAAAATATGTTTAATTTCTGATGGATTTTGTGTAAATAATATTGGCCTGATATGTCATGATACTTCCATTTTGGGGTTACATTTGAGAACCTAAACCTCACCTTTATGAACGAAACACTGATTACCGGTGATGGGTCTGTCACAATTTTTAAAGCAGATCTCAATGAGAGTTATCATTCGCGTCATGGTGCTTTGACCGAATCACGTCATGTTTTTATTGAAGCGGGATTAAAGGAGGCGTTAATCAGATTTGGTTTAAAGCTCAATATTCTGGAAATAGGATTTGGCACAGGACTGAATACATTACTAACGTTACAGGAGTGCCGAAAACATCAGATGGAAGTCTGGTACACCGCGATCGAGAATAATCCTGTAGCGCCGGATCTATTACAGTCGCTTCAATATGCGAATGCTTCAGGTTATCCGGAAGACGAAAAGGTGTTTGAGCGCATGCATGATATTCCTTTCAATGTTGCCGCTGAACTGACATCTGATTTTGTAATCGAGAAAAGGCTGATGGATGCCCGTGAATTTTCGGATAGCCCTTACCGTTATCACCTGGTGTACTTCGATGCATTTACACCGCGGGTACAACCGGAACTCTGGACAGAAGAAGTATTCAGAAATATTCATGCTGCCATGGCTCCGAATGGCGTATTGGTAACCTACTCTTCAAAATCGGATGTTCAAAGGATGTTAAAGTCTATTGGATTTCAGGTGGAGAAACTCGAAGGGCCTCCCGGAAAACGGGAAATGATCAGGGCCAGTGCACATAAAGGCGTTTTTGCGCTTTGATGTTAATTATTTCGTTTCAATATACTGTTTCAAATCTTCTTCCAGCTCATGTGCCAGCTTAAAACCTGCCATGCGCCATTTGAATTCTCCGTCTTTGTAAATCATCAACGTGGGGACGCTCATGATCCGTAGTGATTTGCTTACTTCCGGTTGTTGGTCTACATCGAGTTTAAAGATGCGGATTTTGTCCCCCAGTCTGGATTCCATCTCTTGCAGAATTTCATCGAGATAGTTGCAGGGCTCACACCAGGTGGCAAAAAAATCAACGAGTACGGGTGTACTTCCTTTTGTGAGTTGGGCCAGTTCAGTTTCTGTAACCGGGTCTGTAATATATTCCATGGTGAAATTGCTGTTGTATGCAGGGATTTTTAAGAATTGTAATTTATGATTTCCCCGATTTCAATAAGGGCAATCGTTTCATACCGCCTAAGTATTTCCACATAAAACCGAAGTAAACCAGAATGATGATAGCAGAAATAATCCCCCAGATTACAGAGGTGAGTGGCAACATTTTTCTTCCATATTCATAAAGTAACCAGAGTGCAGCAGTGCTGGCCATCATAAATAAAATTCTTCCTGTTTCATAAGGGATCGCGTAAACTTGTTGCCCTTTATAAAAGGAGAGAATCATCATGGTGCTGTAGCAAATTAATGTAGCCCAAGCAGCACCGGTATATCCCATTACCGGAATCAGCCATATATTGAATGCAATGGTGATTATCGCTCCGGCAATAGAAAGTCCGGCTCCGTAAAATGTTTGTCCGCTTAATTTGTACCAAATACTCAAGTTCAAATATATACCCAGGAATAAATTAGCGGCAAGAAGAATCGGAACAACATGCAATCCACTATGAAAACTTTCTCCAATGAAATGTTTAACTATATCCATGTAACACATTACACCCAGAAATATGATGCATCCTGCCAAAACAAAATAATTCATGATTGCTGCAAAAAGCTGTCGGGCATTTTCTTTGTTTTGTTGCGAGAAATAAAACGGATCTGCTGCATACCGGAATGTTTGAACGAAAAGCGTCATGAGAATACTGAGCTTATAGCAGGCACTGTAAATTCCCAATTGCTCCATAGCACTGGCAGGATCTGTCACCAGGTATTTCAAAATTGCGCGGTCGAGGGTTTCATTGATCATTCCGGCAAATCCCGCAATAAGCAGAGGGAATCCATAAATGAACATCTCTTTAATGATATCCTTGTTGATGGTGCCTCTCATATCCCTGAGTTCAGGGAAAAGGAAAAGTAAAGTGACGCCGCTGGCAACGAGATTGGAAAGGAACACATATCCGACACCGTTAGCAATTCCAGATGCATCCGTATGCTGAAGTGGCAATGCAAGCAGGAAAAACAAGTTTAGTCCGATATTGATGAAAATTCCGGAGAGCTTAATCAAGGCAAACCGCAATGCTTTATTCTGTTGACGTAACCGTGCAAAGGGCAATGTGGACAACGTGTCAAAGGCAAGAATCAATGCAAACCATCGGATATACTCCGGGTGATCTGCATATCCCAGCGCGGAAGCAATCGGTGATGCAAATAGTAACAAAATAACTGTGAAGAATCCTGTAGTAACGCTCAAACTGATCTGCGCATTACCGTACACATTATCCTGTTTCAGCTTTTTGTTCGAGAAGTGGAAGAAGGCTGTTTCAAGTCCGAGGGTATAAAAAACCATCAGGAATGTAGTGTAGGAATAAAACTCCGACACAACCCCATAATCGGCCGGACTGAAAATACGGGTGTAAAGTGGTACCAGGAGGTAGTTCAATAATCTCCCCACAATACTGCTGAGTCCGTAAATGGCTGTTTGCCCGGCCAGGGCCCGAAGTTGGCTCAAGAGTAGCCTGTTAAGTTTGGACAAAGGTATAAAATGGCTCATTATCTGACGGAAATCATTTAGTAAGGCCTCATTCACCTAAAAGGAGGATTTTGAGGCGGCTGAGAATACTCACCAGGAATTCCAATGCCGAAACTTTTATATTTGTCAAAACTGAAATATCATGAAAAATCTCTTCACTCTCTGCCTGCTTGTTCTTGCACTGTTCTTCATGGGTTGTCCTTACGGATCCGAAGTAGCAATTGATGATGGAAAAGCTAAACTGGAAGAGAAACTTATCGGTAAATGGGAAGCAAAGAGCAGCTCTGATTATGATTATATCGTCTCGAAGTTCGATGAAACTACCTACAAGATCGAGAAGAAACCCCGTCAGGATGGAGAGAGTACCATCTATTATGGCTTTCTATCCGATTTGAAAGGTACCCGTTTTCTGAACGTTTGGGAGGACAATGAAAATACCACCCGCACCTATTATTTCTATAAAATGGACTTAACCACCAGCGGCGCAAAACTTACTTTATCTCCGGTAACTGAAAATATCAAAGAGAAATTTACCTCTTCTGCTGAACTGAAATCTTTCATCGAAACGAACATGGCGCTTAGCTTTTTCTATAACAAAGAAGACGAAGTTTATATCCGGGCAGATTGATTCAACGTCCCTCGAGGGGGAACACGGATAATGCGGGTCGAGCAGATGATCGCGGATTTATTCCGGAGTAGAATGCTATATGCGTTTCATAAAGCATTGGATCGAAGATTTCAATTATGGCATACCCCATCATACACGCGAATATTTTTGTGACTTAATATTTATTGTCGCTACACCAAGACTCTGCGCCTCAGTTCCCGATAGCTATCGGGATCTGCGAGAAACCCATTTGCACAAGTATTTTCGGATTATGCCGCTTAACTGGGCAGATTAATTCTACGCCTTTCGAGAGGGAACACGGATAACGCGGGTCGAGCAGATGATTTCGGATTTATTCCGGAGTAAAATACTATCTGCGTTTCAGATAACATTGGATCAAGGATTTCAATTAAACAAAAGTTTTCTCACTAAAACTTGCACTTATTAGTTGAACTTGCAAACCAATAAACTTTTAAACTCTTAAACCTATAAACCTATAAACCTAGAAACTAAGAAACCTAGAAACTAAGAAACCTAGAAACATATAAACTCAAAGGTGCAATAGTATCTACATATCTACTTCCAGCAACACCGGACAATGATCTGAATGTTTCGCATCGGGTAATATGACACAACGTTTCAGATTGGATTCAAGATTTTTTGATGCCATCAGATAATCGATTCGCCAGCCTAAATTTTTAGCACGTGCATTGAATCGGAAACTCCACCAGGTGTATTGATGCGGCTCATCGTTAAAGTGCCGGAAAGTGTCGATGAATCCGCTTTTAAAAAAAGCTTCCATCCATTCTCTTTCTTCCGGTAAAAATCCGGAGCTCTTCGCATTGCTCACCGGATTATGAATGTCGATGGGTCGGTGACAGATATTGATATCGCCGCCGATAATCAACTGGGGACGCTTCTTCTTTAGCTTTTTAATATAATCGTTGAACCAGGCCAGCCATTCCATTTTATAATCCTGTCGTTCCTCTCCACTCGAACCGGAAGGCACATAAACACTCATCACCGATGTTTTCCCGAAATCAGCGCGGATAATTCTACCTTCTGCATCAATATCCGCATCGCCGGAGCCAATTTCCACATGATCCGGTTCCTGTTTACTGAAGATAGCCACTCCGCTATAGCCCTTCTTCTGCGCCGGATGCCAGTAATTGAGGTAACCATCGTTCTCAAAAACGGGAAGATCGAGTTGTCCGGGTTCTGCTTTTATTTCCTGTAATAAAACGATGTCGGGATTCACAGTACGGAGCCATTCCATCCAGCCTTTTGAGAGGGCAGAACGGATGCCATTTACATTGTAGGTGATGATTTTTCTGTTTGCCATAACTTGATTTGGCGAATGTAAAGCAGGTTTCTGACTTTTACACATACGATAAACGGAAAAATGCTGTTTTAATGTTGAATTTATATCAATGTTGCTCCCTATTTTTAAGCTCTCTTGAGAAAGTACGTCTTCTTCTGTCTTTTGTTGTTGGTACTGACGATTCCCGGCCGTTTGTTTGGTCAGGATCTGAGTAACCGACGGGAGAAGGTATTACCTGTTCAAGGAGATACACTTTTGCTCGATTCATTGAGTCTGGTGCCGGGCTCAGTGCTCCTTTTCTGGAACGATAGTCTGCTAAATCCATCTCTTTACACGGTGAACGAGGCGGCTTCTTTATTGATTATCCCCGCTCTTCAGAAAGAAAAATGGGCTGGTATTGACTCGGTGATAGTCCGTTATAAAGTATATCCGATTTCTTTCACCCGGCCAAGGTTTCTGCGCGACAGGAAACTTCTTGATAAGCCTGCGGGTTCTTCGGGCGATGTTTTATTTACAGAGCGGCCTTCTGATCAACAGTTTTCGCTGTTCGGTATGGATGGTCTTACCCGATCAGGATCCATTTCCAGGGGATTAACTATCGGCACGAATCAGGATGCAGTGGTTAATTCGAGTCTGAATTTACAGCTTGCAGGGAGAATAAGTGGAAATATCGAAGTGCTCGCAGCGATAACAGATGAGAATATTCCGGTGCAGGCAGATGGAAATACTCAACAGCTGCAGGAATTCGACAGGGTTTTTATCCAGCTGAACAACGATAAACACAAACTGATTGCCGGAGATTATGATGTGCGGAATCCGGAAGGGTATTTCATGCGGTATTTCAAAAAGGCGCAGGGCGGACTCTATTCCTACACCGAGCAGTTAAAACTGAATTCGGGTAAATCCGCAACCGTTAGTGCCGGTGTTGGTGCTGCGGTATCGAGAGGGAAGTTCGCCCGGAATATCATTAACGGTATTGAATCAAATCAGGGTCCGTATCGCCTTCGCGGAGCCGAGAATGAATTGTTCATCGTGGTGATGTCGAATTCGGAACGTGTATTTATTGATGGCTTGTTGCTCGAGCGTGGTCAGGATCGTGATTATGTGATTGATTACAATACGGCAGAGATCACTTTTACTACGCGTCGACTGATCAATAAAGATATGCGGATCATTGTGGAGTTTCAATATGCCGACCGGAATTATGCACGTACGCTGATTACCGGGTTTGCGGCATGGAAGGAAGAAAAGCTTTCGGTTGGAGTGAATATTTATTCTGAACAGGATAGTAAAAATCAACCCTTGCAACAGGATCTGAGCACGGAGGATAAAATCATTCTGAAGAATGCCGGAGATAGTCTGACGGAAGCGTTTTCTACCGGCGTCGATAGTGTAGCTTTTAACATTAATGAGATCCTGTACGCGCGGGTAGATACTGTTGTTGGAGGTATCACCTATCAGAATGTTTATAGATATTCTACCAATTCAGATAGCGCATTCTTTCGTGTTTCGTTCAGTAATGTGGGAGCCAACAAGGGAAACTATATTGCATTGGATGGACAAACAAATGGTCGCGTTTATCAATGGGTGGAGCCTGTTGGTGGTGTTCCTCAGGGAAGTTATGAGCCGAAGCTGCTGCTGGTATCTCCGAAGCAACGGCAGATGGCTACAGCATATGCGAAGTACGAATTTTCGAAGAATACAAAGATTGGTGTGGAGCTGGCAGCGAGTAAGGATGATATCAATCGATTTGCAACCAAGGATAAAAAGAATGATGACGGATATGGGGCGCTTATCACATTTGAGCATCAGCATGCGTTAAAGAGTGCTGATCCGTCTTCATGGAATTATTTCGTGAAACTGCAGACAGAAGTCAACGATGAGTATTTCCGTCCGGTGGAGGTATATCGTCCTGTGGAGTTTACCCGCGATTGGAATACAGGAACATTGATCACGTTTGATAAAGAATGGTTGTCAAATGTTCAGATCGGTCTTCGTCATGATAAAACCGGCGAGGTGCGTTATGGATTACGTTCATTGTTAAGAGGAAATTTTTACCGTGGACTCATGCATACGACCTATGGGAATTTACGTCCGGGGAAATGGCTGGCGAAATGGGATGCGAGTCTTTTGTCTACCCGTGGAGGATTGGTGGAGAGTTCTTTCTTGCGTCATCGGGATGAGATATCGTATCGGTTGGGAAGTTTTATTCCCGGACTTCGTTTTGAACAGGAACGCAATGAACAAAAAAAACCGGGAACAGATACACTGGCGGCAAATGCATTTCACTTTCGAATAGCGGAGTTCTTCTTTACGCGACCAGATACTGCGAAACTGACGCTGAAAGGGTCTATTAGCAGAAGGGAAGATGATGGAATCAAAGCAACTCAGTTTGTACGTGTGACTACTGCTGATATGGCAAGTCTGGGTATCGGCTGGAATAAAAGTCTCCGCCAAAAAATTGCCTTGCAAGCCAATTACCGTAATCTCAAAGTAATTGATTCACTCTATACAACAGTGCAGGGTGAAGAAAGTGCAACCGGTCGATTGGATTATTCATTGAATACCGGCAAAGGGCTCATTAGCCTTACGACGTTTTATGAAGGTGGAACAGGAAGAGAGCCCAAGCGGATTTATTCGTTTGTAGAAGTAGCACAGGGAACAGGAACCTATTCCTGGAACGACTATAACGCTGATGGCATACCGCAATTAAGTGAATTTGAAATCGCAGTGTTTCAGGATCAGGCCAACTATATCCGGATCTTCAGCAATACCGATGAATATGTAAAAGTATTTTTCAATCAGTTCAATGCTGTGTTGCAGATCACACCGGCTGCACTCTTCACTACGGGAAAGAAGCCTTTTTATTCGAAGTTTAGTCTGCTCAGCTCGGTGCGTTTTGATAACCGGATTACCGGCGACGGAGGAATTGAAGTATGGAATCCATTGCCACGTTCTATTTCTGACAGCATACTTATATCCACTCAATCCAATAGCCGCCATACGTTGTTTTTTGATCGGAGTAGTCCGAAGTTTGCTGCAGATATCAGTTGGCAGGATCAACAGGTCCGACAATTGTTGGCGAATGGACTGGAAACACGCGGCACGGATGCATTATCCGGAACGATGCGATGGAATATCACACGCTGGCTTGGGGTGCAGGAGAAGGTGGAGGAAAGTCTGAAAAAAAGTGAAGCGGAGGCTTTTGTCACGAGGAACTTTACAATCAAGGGCAGGGAAAGTGAAACAAAGATAAATTTTCAGCCGGGCAGTACTTATCGGATAACTTTATCTTACCGCTACAAGGACAAAAAGAACAACTATGCGGAAGGGAACAATGAACAGGCAGTACTTCAGGATGCAGGGATGGAGTGGAGGTATAACAGTATTAAAAAGGGATTGATTAGTATCCGTTTTAATATGGTTTCTATTCGTTACAATGCAGAGAACAATACATCGATAGCTTTCGAAATGCTGGAAGGGCTGAAAGAAGGAACCAATTTAACCTGGGGACTCAATCTGCAGCGAAATCTCGGCAGCAGCTTACAGTTAAGCATAAACTACGAAGGCCGGCGTCCGGCAGGAATCAAAACCATCCATACCGGAGGAGCACAGGTAAGAGCATTTTTCTGATTTCCGGTTGGTTTTACAATTGTTTTTTGGATTCTGAAAAGTATTTTCTACCTTTATTGTTACATGCGTTGTATCCGATTTATCATCTTACTTACTATTCTTCTCTTCCGTGAAGAAGCCCTTGCCCAATGTGGAATAATTCAGCCACGGATAACGGTATTTCCTGATTCTGCAAACGGACAGTTGTCGGTAGGCAGATTAAGTCCTGTCAATTCAACATTCAATCAAAATTGGATAATCGATTCTGTACACTGGCAGGTGAACGGAAAGATAGCCATCGCAGACACAGCATTAAAACTGGACACTGTATTTCCTCCGGGATTAGTGTATGTTTTTATGACGATCTATTCCCGCGATACCATTACAGGAACGGCATGTGAAGGAAGTGCTTCGAATTATTTTATCACAGCTTCAGCAGATGTATATCCGGCAATGGATGTAAGTGGAAACGGATTGACAAAAACATTTTCAGCACGAATTTTCGGTGTGGACTCGTGCAGTTCTCCGGTATGGAATTTTGCAGATGGAAATTTTGGTTCAGGGTTGAGTGATGTACATACTTATCAGACACCAGGCATCTATTCTGTTTCATTTTCGCCTGGAAATGGAGCATTAGGAAATATCACACGGAAAATACATGTAAGCGATGGCTTTGACGACATGCAAGGAGCACAGTTGAATTCTCCGGCGATGTTTTGTGATTCATTTTCACTATCGATGAATACAACACCATCATATGCAAATGGTATATGGCAGGATATATTTACTTATTCCTACTATGATTTTGGTCCGGTCATTCAATCTTCCAATGCTTCACAACCTTTAAGTGCCGGTGTGCCGTTCACCGGGAAATTTCTGGTCCCCGGGCAATGTTATATTTATGCTGTACTGAATGACGGCAACGGAGGAACGCACCATGAAATTACTCCGGTATTTGTTTCTGATTCCTGTATGGCAGCATTGGATACAGTGAACGGGAAGTTTTGGAATGATGCAGATGCAGATGGAATAAAAGATGCAACAGAAGGAATGTTGTCTAGCTCATTGTATCAGGTAGATGTATTCGGGAACCGACAAAGTATTACGCAAAAGGGGAGATATCAAATACCTGTTCCACCATTTGCTTCAAAGCTACAAGGCGTAATTCCCTTCACCGATAATTTTACAACACGTTCGAGGTATACAGTTAATTTTAACAGTTCTGCTAACCATGGAGGTTTTGATTTTGGAGTGGCTGTAAATTCATCGTTGGTAAAAGGAAAAGTATTTGCTGATTTAGATGGAGATTCGTTGTACAATCAAAGTACTGATAAATTTTTAAATCATGTGACGATCCAGTTGCATAATCTTTCTAACGGTAACAAGTATTATACGACCACTGATATCAATGGTGATTATGAAACTATTGTTCCTTTGGGATTGTACAATATTTCTCCCGTATATCTGCCGATGAATGCTCCTGCTGTTTATCCTGATACTATCAAAATCAACTTATTTAACAGTTCCGGGAATCTTCCAAGTTTTATCTGCCATCCAACCATTGCCGGTTCTGATTTAACCGTGAAGATCTTACCTGAAGAAGTGCCTGTAGCAGGTGAAGCATATACCATTAAATTGAAAGTACAGAATCTCGGAGCGGATCAATCAAAAGGGCAGTTTGTATTTACTTACGATACATCTTTACAAGTCACTGCTGTTTCTCCATCCAATGGTTTTGTTGATGCAGCCAACCATACCGTTACATGGTTTAGTCAAACGATACCGTCTCTAACCGATACCTTATATCAAGTGCAGTTTAATCTGTCGGCTGTCAATCCTCCATCCCAATTAAATCAATACGTAGCTTTGTTTATTGCTCCCGGATTTACTGATATTGATTTAACCAACAACGCAGATGTATGCACAACAAGTGTAAAGAGTCAACTCCTGCTTAACGGAAAATTAGTTACGCCTGAAGGAACAGGACCAACAGGACTCATATCATCGAATGATCGTCTGTATTACCGAATTAATTTCATGAACACCGGTGTCAGCTCTCAACAGGATATCATCGTACAGGATATGCTGAATAATCTAATTGACATTTCAAGTTTGAGAGTAGAAGGTTCCAGCCATCCGGTTCGTTTGCTTACACGAGGGAATAATCTTGTTTTTACATTTCGGGATATTCAGTTGCCGGATAGTACAACCAATAATTCGGCGAGCAAAGGTTATATAGAGTTTTCAGTTAAACCTTCGAGTACAGTTGTTGCGGGTAGTATAATAACCAATACAGCAGATTTATTTTTCGATTCACTATTGATCAGTACCAATAGTGTTTTGAATACAATTCAGGGGGGCGCGAGTGGAATCGATGAGATATTTGAATTTGCTGAGATTTCACCGAATCCATTTTCAGTATGTTGTGCAATAGAGTTGCAAGGTCGGGATTTGGTTAAGTCCGCTCATCTTTATACGTTGGAAGGGAAAGAAATACCGGTAGTGTTGAATTGGAGCTCGCAACAATCATTTGAAGTTTGTTTAATGAATCAATCACCGGGAATTTATCTCCTCGAAATAAACGGAAGATTTTATAAACTATGTAAGCAATAAAAAAAGGAGACAGAAACGCTGCCTCCTTTTTATACTTTTTCGTAGTAGAAATTATTTCAGTACCAGCGTTGCAACACCGATCTGATTTCCTTCGCAATAAAGTTCTATAGTGTATTTGCCGGAGTTGTAGGTGTTCCCTTTTTCCCAGTAAACACATAAGTCAGTATCACGATTTTCGTACATGATCGATTCCTTTGTAGTGTATAAGGTAGCCTGACCATTGAAGATAAATGTTTCGCTGGAAGTGGACATCACCGCACCATCAGGGCTCAGTACGCGAACGAAAATATCTTTTGGTCCTTTTTCAACCACCAGGTTTTCGGAAATAGTAAAACAGGTTTTAATGCGATCTGTACTTTTAGCTTTTGTAGTTTCAGTTTCTTTACCGCTTCCTTTATAACGAACACCGAGGGCACGCAGATTTGCAGTTTTCAAAACACTCGCGATAGCAACTTTATTGGCAAGAAGTGAATTCTCCTGAGTCAAAGAAGAAACTTTAACATTTGCAGTAGAGAGATTCTGATTCAAAGAAACGTTTTCATCAACCAGTTGCTTATTGGCAATTTTCAAAGAATCAATTTGTACAATGTAAACCTGATTCAATGCTTTCAAAGCAGTAAGTTCTTCTTTTGCCTTCTTTAACTGTGTTGCTTCACCGGAATTAATCAGCTTTTGAATCTGCGCAATTTTAAGGCGGATCTCTTCATCTTTAGCCGACAACTGATTCTGCAAACTGGCATTTTCCTGATTGAGCTTCTCATATTCCGTTTTCACACGTTGAAGTTCAGCGGAAAGTGACTCCTTCTCAGCCATCGTAACGTCCAATTCCCGGCTCACCTGCTCAAGGTGTGTCTTTTTATCAAAGAACTGCCATAAAAGCAAGGCATTGACACCCAGCAAGATAGTGATAACGATTATTACGATGACCTTTTTGGAATCCTGGTCTTTTTCCTGTTCAGGGTTAGTCATAGAGGGTTATGGTTAAGAAGTCAGGTCGGCTTAGGGTTCGAAATTAAAATAATTTCTTTGTGATCACCCCTTTAAATGACCAAGTTTTTCACTTTTTGTCGTTTTTCTAGGTCGATTTGTCGATACCTGACACTTTTTCCAGGTGTTGATACGACTCAAAATCAGAATGGTTCCATCTATTAATGCTGACTGTTCAGAGGGAAATCATGAATAATTGCACTTTGAAATTGTAGTTAAGTTGCTGATAAACAAATGGTAACAACCTAGTCTTAGTTCAGAAGCCGGTATTTTGCTTCATTATTAAATAATTAACAATCACGATTCTATGAGGGAAATCCTTTGCATGGAATTGTGCTAAAACTTAACTTGCAGTCCCTTTATTAGGGAGATATCTATACCTAAGTATCCGGACCTGATCCAGCTTCAAATTCAGGGTGACACCGGAATTCAATAAACCAGAAAAAAGCAACCAACAATATGAATCAAACTTACTCCACGAGTAGTCAGGTTTCACCAAAGAAAAGTGAATTCACTACGCGAAAAAATGTCAGACAGTACATGCTGACAGTATTAATTCTGTTGAGCAGTTTATTGAATTCCCGTGCGCAAACATTAATTGCCGGATGGGATTTTCAGACAACAACAACGGGTGGGACAGCTGCCGCAGTATCACCGGCAACACCTAAAGTATACCAGGCAAATTTCGGAAGTGGAACGATTTATTTCGATGGTACGAATACCTCCAGCAGCTGGTTTGTACCTGCAACGGGAAGTACCAATACAGAATTAAATTCGTTTGGTGGAACAGCAATTAATGCTGGCAGTGGTTTTTCTACAGTTACCTCCGGCGCTTCTTCTTTGGCATTAGTAGGAGGGTTAACAAATGCAGCAAATGGAAAGTTTGCGGTCTTCAAACTAAATATGACCGGCATGATTAATTTAACAATCAGCTATGCTTCTCAAAGATCCGGAACAGGTTTTACCGCACAAATCTGGGAGTATAGTGCTGATGGAGTGAACTGGTTTCCTATTCAAACGATAACAACAATTCCGGCAGCATATGCTACAATTTCACTACCTGTTGTAACTGGCCTTAATGGCGTTGCAAATGCTTTTGTACGTTTGTCAGGCACTGGAGCCACCGCATCGACTGGAAACAATCGTCTGGATAATATTCAGTTCAATGCAACACCGGGATTATCATTAACTACCGGAACAATTTCAGGGTCTCCATTTTGTATTACGAATGACACAGGAACAATTGCCAACGTTCCTTTCACTTTAGGCGGAACTCCTAATCCGGGAAATATTTACACTGCTCAATTGAGTAATGCTTCAGGTAGTTTTGCAACTCCTGTAAACATTGGAACATTATCATCGGTTGCATCTACCGGAACGATTTCCGCAATAATTCCTGCAGGAACTCCCTCCGGAACAGGCTACCGTATTCGTGTAATTTGCAGTGATCCTTCATCAATAGGCACTGACAATGGAGTAAATCTAACGATTGATAAAGTTGTAGCTACTGCATCGAACTCAGGTCCTGTTTGTGCCGGTTTATCAGTAACGTTTAATGCGGGTGGAGGAACAGGATATTCATGGACTGGTCCGAATGGATTCTCCTCTTTGTTACAGAATCCAGTTATTAATCCAACTGTTGTAGCTGATTCAGGAGATTATCTTGTTACAGTAACATCAGCACTTGGTTGTACAGATACTGCTTCTACACTTGGTTATATTCAAAATTGCGGATGTGTTCCGCCGGTTCCATCCGCTGTTTCAACACCACCTTCCTGTAATGGAGGAGGAAACGGAAGCATTGATCTTTCCGTAACCGGAGGTGTGAGTCCATATACTTTTGTATGGAGCACCGGAGCAGTTACTGAAGATATCAGTGGAGTTTCTGCAGGCACTTACACAGTAATTGTTACAGATAATATTCTTTGCAAAGATACATTCGAAGTAACAGTAGGTGAACCAACAGCAATCGTTTCATCGTTCGCAGTCGGACAACCCGGCTGTCAGGGATTCTCAAATGGTTCAATTGATTTAACTGTTTCAGGTGGAACACCGGGTTATACTTATTTATGGGGTAACGGTGCAGTTACAGAAGATATCACAGGCCTCGTTGCCGGATTATACAGTGTAACTATTACGGATGCCAACGGATGTGTATATAATGACTTTGCAGTTGTTACTGATCCGGGAGCATTCACTGCAACAGCCATAGGTTTTGATGTTACTTGTGCAGGATTAAATAATGGTGTGATTGATTTGGTTGCTTCCAACGATACTTCCTCCTTTAATCCCGGAGTATTGATTTCTGAATTTTTAGCAAATCCCGCTGGAACAGATTCTTCGAAAGAATGGGTTGAGTTGATTGCAACAAAAAATATTGACTTTGCTGTAACGCCTTACACGGTTATTGTTGCCAACAATGGAACAGCAACAACAAAAGGTTGGGTACAGGGAGGTGTTGCTTCTGCTACTACCAATGGAACCTACGCATTCGAAATCAGTACCGGATCGGTAGTTGCAGGAGAAGTGTTCTATGTGGGCGGATCAAATATGAATGTGACCGGAAGAAAACTGAGAACAATTGATGTTTCTACAACCGGAGGTGACGGAGGAATTGGAACTGCAACTACTGGGGGTATTCTTGGAAACGGAACTACCAATGCAGACGGTATCGCAGTATTCAATCTGCCTGTAGCTTCACTTGACTCCAATACAGTGCCGGTAGATGCAATCTTCTACGGTTCCGGAATTGGAACAGCTGTGGTGAATGGTGGTGCAGATGGATTTACCTTACCAGTGAATGATAATTATTCCGGTGGACGCTTACAGTCTACAAGTTTTAAAGCGGTAGATCCAGGTGCCTTGTCCGTACAAGCAATTGGTTCATTTAATAAGTTGAATGGTACTTACAGTCCGATTCGTACATGGGCAACTGATACAATTGTCACAGGAGGATATTCATCAGTAGCATTACTTACTGGCAATACTTACTTATGGTCAAACGGAGCAGTAACAGAAGATCTGAACGGGCTTTCTGCTGGAACGTATACTGTAACAGTAACCTCTCCGACCGGCTGCACTGCAACTGCTTCGGCAACAATAAATGCTCCTGTAGCACTTGTAGTTACTGAGCAGATATTTGATGTAACCTGCTTTGGATTATCAGATGGTAGTATAGACCTCACCGTTAGTGGCGGAACTGCACCTTATAGTTACTTATGGAATGACGCGGATGTAAATGAAGACAGAAGCGGACTTCCAACCGGTTTGTATTCAGTTGTAGTAACTGATGCCAACGGATGTACGTTTATCGGTTCTTATCAGGTGAATCAACCGAATGATATTTCTTACACTACAATTGTAACTCATCCTTCCTGCTTCGGCGCATCAGATGGAGCAATTGATCTTACGATTTCAGGAGGTACTGCACCTTATTCTGTTGATTGGTCGAATGGAGATCTTACAGAAGATATTATTAACCAACCAGCCAATTTCTATTTCTTCAACATCATGGATGCAAACGGATGTGTATCCGGCGGATTGGAGTTTATCAATGATCCAGCACAAATAATCATTACAGGATTCACACCAAACACCGGAGGTTCGGGCGTTCAGGTGACAATTAATGGTAGTGGATTTACCGGAGCGACAGATGTGAAATTCAATACAACATCAGCCACAGGATTTACAGTTATCAGCGATTTTCAGATCAATGCCATTGTTCCACTTGGAGCAACAGATGGATTTATTTCTGTTTACACAAGTCCAACCTGCTTCAGCACTTCTGTAGATACATTCTTCTACAATCCGGTAGCTTGTGTACCGCCAACACTCAGCGCTACATTTGTTTCTCCAACTTGTCCTGGAGCATTAGATGGATCAGTTGATCTGACTATTACAGGAGGAGTAACTCCTTATACAATCTCATGGAGCAATGGAGCAAATTCAGAAGATCTGGCTGGTATAAGTGCGGGCGTATATACTGTTATTGTAAGTGATGCAGCAGTTTGTCCAGACACACTTCAGGTAACAGTTACTGAACCTACAGCCATCAGCTTAACAGCCATCATTGATAGTGTTGGTTGTAACGGTGGAGCAAACGGATCAATTGATCTGAGTGTATCCGGAGGAACAGCACCATATACCTATTTGTGGAGTAACGCAGCAGTTACGGAAGATCTTTCCGGGTTGTCTGTTGGAAACTATACTGTATTGGTGCTTGATGCCAACAACTGTGCCGCTGCAGGATCATACGATGTATTTGAACCCGCAGTACTCACGGTGAGTTTAGCAGGAGTAGATCCAAATTGTGCCGGAGAAGCCAGCGGAAGTGTAACTTCTATAGTGACCGGAGGAACAGCTCAGTATAACTATAGTTGGAGTAATGGAGCCACTACATCGAATCTCAATGGAGTTCTCGCAGGAAGTTATGTTTTGACGGTAACTGATACCAACGGTTGTACAGTTTCTGATTCTATTGTGCTTATTGACCCTGCGCCATTTACGCTTAGCCTGGTTTCATCTACAGATCCAACATGCTTTGGTTCAGCTACTGGTGCAATTGATATTGCTGCATCAAATGATCCTCTTGTTCCGCCGACAAATCCCGGATTATTAATTTCAGAATTTCTTGCTGACCCAAGTGGGACAGATAATCCATTTGAATGGGTAGAATTAGTTGCAACCAAACCGATCGATTTCAGCGTAACTCCATATACTGTTGTATTTACCAATAATGGTGTAGCAACAACAAAAGGTTGGAGAGCAGGAGGTATATTATCTTATGCATTCCAGATCAGTTCCGGAGTAGTAAATCCGGGTGATGTGTTCTATGTTGGTGGGTCATCTATGGCACCTACCGGAACAAAACTTCGCGTGATTGCCACCAATACTACAGCCGGCGACGGTTTCGGTAACGTGAATGCAGGATTAGGTAATGGAGGTGCGAATGCAGATGCTATTGGAGTGTTCCCTGTTGCATCGGCATTGATTGATTCAACTACTGTGCCTGTAGATGCAATCATCTTTGGAAGTGGTACTGGAGCAGCTATTGTGAACGCGGGAACAGCAGGTTATACATTGCCTGTAAATGACCTTTACAATGGCGGATTGCTTGATTCAACTTCTTTCCGCGGACCTAATAGTGTTTCTGGATCATCGTTCAGAGCAACCGGAGCATTTGATATTGGTTCAGGTATCTATACAGCAAGAACCTGGGCATTGAATACCACCTTTACGGATGGTACAACAGCGATTGCTGTTACGCAGAGTAATTCTTATTCATGGTCGAATGGCGCCACTACGCAGGATTTAAGTGGAATCACGGCAGGAACATATACAGTAACTGCTACAAATAGTGCAGGATGTACTGCTGCATTATCTGTAACATTAAATCAACCAAACGACTTAACTGTATCAGGATTTACACCAATAAGTGGAAACGTCGGAACAATAGTTACTATTTCCGGAGCAGGATTCGCAGGAGCAGATCAGGTGTTGTTTAACGGTACCTCAGCTACATTTGTAGTTGATAACGACGGACAGATCACCACATCAGTTCCGGCAGGAGCAACCACCGGAAGCATTACCATTATTAATGATGGATGTGATACTGTTGTAACAGGAGTGCCGTTTACTATTTCAACTAACGTAACGTTGAATCTGACGATGTTAATCGAAGGAATGTATGACGGAGCAGGTGGATTGGTACCAGCGTTGTTGAACTCCGGAGTAGGCGTAAGCAGCACCGAGTGTGATACTATTTTGGTAGAGGTTCGTGATCAGGTTAGCACTACAACAGTATTGGCTTCTGGCACTGCAGTGCTGGGAACAAATGGTCAGGCGAGCTTCACATTCCCTGCGAGTTTAAGCGGAGCAACCGGCTACATCGCAGTATTCCACCGTAATGCAGTACAAACATGGTCAGATCTGGTAACGTTCAGTGGAACCACGAACTATGACTTCACCACCGCTGCGACGCAGGCATATTTTGGAAATCAGAAAGAGGTTTCAATTGGAGTGTGGGCGTTTTATAGTGGAGATATTGCACCACAGGATGAGGTAGTAGATATCTTTGATGTAATCCCAATGGACAATGATGTGATAAATTTCGCATTCGGATATACTTCAACTGATCTGACAGGAGATGGAGTAGTGGATATCTTTGATGTGATAGTGTTGGATAACAATGTCATAAATTTTGTGGCATCGATTCATCCGTAATCTAAACAGATAAAAAGGTACAAGCGGGGGTGTCTTAAGATATCCCCGCTTTTTGCTTAATAAATAAGCCTTGGAGATACTTAGCAAATTGTTTTGCTTTCAGGTTTAAAAGTTTTAGAAATTTGCTTTACGTTTTCGAGCCGAAAAATATTGATGTTTGAGACTTCATGTTTATTCTTACTGAACTAATAACCTTGTTTAGTGTTTGAAAATCAGCAATATATGGTCTAGTGTTAAAAACAGTAGATAAGCCTAATCTTTTAGGATATACTTTAAGTTTGATGAAATAGTGGGAAAATTCCACTTAAATCTTGCAAAATTCAAATTAAACTTCTAAATTGGTCAATTATTGATAACATGTTTTTAGATGTTTCTTAACTATTTACTTTTCTAATTTTCGATTTGATCTTTTACAATAATTCAGTGATGCTTATAAAAACAGTATTTCTGAATTGTTTATTAGTATTTTAAACAGATTGAATTAAAAATTGAAAACAACAACAACCTCATACAATGAATATTTACAATTACTCTAGAAAAACACGATGGGAAGCCAGAAT
>JAGOJO010000148.1 GCA_017995075.1 Bacteroidia bacterium
AGCTGCTTTTAGTGCCCACCAGACTTACACTTTTAAATCCGGAAAGAGAATTAATAAAATTTGCCCTTCTGATGCGCGGCCAGTCTGCCAGTTCACCGATCTGCCAAGTTTCCATGAACAGATAACCCAAAAAAAAGAAAATGGTTTTCGCGAAGGAAACTTTTATAGCTCTTGCTCCGGGTTTTTAATGAACTCCAGCATTGGATGATTTTCTCCGAGAGCATCATATACCATCCGGTAAGCTGATTTAGCGAGATGGTCTGGAAACTGATCCACCACCTTCAGTTCTACAATCGGATTCACATCGTTATCTGCACTGAAATGCGCATAAACAGCATCCAGTTCCCTCGGCAAAACAAAATCACCAAAGAATCCTTTGAGCGCAACATAAAGCTGCCAACGATCATCTTCATCATGACTAAACTCATGAGATCTCGCATCGAATGAATGACTGTCAATCAACATAAATTTCCTGTTCGGAATTGCTCCGATTTACAATTATTTAAAAAAATCAATGTATCCACAGCGTGCTAACCTATGGAGTATTTCTTCCCGTTTCAAATATAAAAAGGAAACTGATAACTTCCTTTACAAGCTATTTTTTCAAGAATTTAACAACTAAACATGTGCTGTATATATTTGTTTTACAAACACTTCTATCTCACTTAAACTATTGCAAGAATCCTCGGCTAACAGGATCCCACAAAAATTAGCACGATCACTTCAAACATGCAATTCAACTGTTTGAAATTCTCCTTTTTATCGCAGAAGATCATGAAGGGTAAATTCAAATTAATACCTCAAAAAAAATTATGCCGGAAAATCATATTCTTTAAAGGGACTGAAGCATGGCATATGCAACTGGGTAATGTCGCTTTAGAATTAACATAAAAATACATCAACTCATCATAGCATTGGAATGGGACAGTAATGCTGAAGATATGGGTTGAGGGGCAGGGCATTTGTGCCAGGTGATTGAAATTCCTGAAATAAATATATCAGGTAAATGGTCTTATTTATCTATGTTAAAACAATGACTATGCAATCTTAACTCGTTGTTTCTTCAATTCCACATGAAAAGTTACTTTAGCCTTTAATGCAGTAAAAACCCGCAGGAGCGTTTCCATAGTTACATTGGTCATGTTATTCTCCAATTTTGAAATCTGCGCCTTTTGCACACCAATCAAACTGCCTAATTGTTCCTGTGTAAGGTTCCGCTCCAATCGAGCCTTCCTGATCATACCTCCAAGTAACTCCATTTGCAATTCATGTTCATAATTATCCCGCTTATTGGTGCCCTTTTTACCTATAAGTTCGTCCTTCACTTCCTCTAAAGTGAAGAGTTTTAATTTGGATTTTGTAGCCATTCTATTTGTTCTTTTGCTTGAAGTACTTTTTTCGTTGCTGTTGAGCGCGCTCAATCTCTTTTTCAGGAGTCTTATTCGACTTCTTTATAATCCCATGTGTTGCAATTACCAGTGTACTTATCTTGTCAGTGGTATCCCAAAATGCAAATATCCTGTATGCATTTTTCTTATATAAAGTTCTGAACTCCCAGATTTCATCTTTTAACTTCTTGAACAACTCCCGATCATTTAAGTAGGATGATTTATCGATATTATAAATAACCTTGCTTCTATCTGCTTCATCAAGTTCCATTAAAAACTCACGCGCCTCCTCCATAAAAACAACCTGAAACTTTTTATCATATAGTTGTGTTTCCTTACAAAGATACTAATAAAGTATCCCTAAATAGAAACCGAAACAAACTTATTTCTAATTAGCTATCAAGTATTTAAAACAATAACATCCATACATTTTGCCCGAAAGCCGGCAATTTATGCAAACAAATATTTCCAAAGGAGCTTTTTCCAAAAATCTTTACATCCAAAACAACTATTGTTCCTTCTTACATCTATCTGCTCCCGGGATCACCAATTCTACCTGACAATCAGTTTTTCACTGCTTACAAGGCCATCCTGCATAATCTGCAACAAATACATTCCCGCCGCATACTCACTAACGTTGAGGGATATACGTCGTTGGTCATTTCCATTGATTTGTCGTGTTTCGAGTTGTCGTCCGCTGAGGTCAAGGAGTGATATGGTTACATTGCGGGCATCACTTTCACTGAAGTCAACGGTTACGTTGTCGTCGGCCGGGTTGGGGTAGATGAAATACAATGGCTGTGATACAATTTCTGATTGTCCAACAAGATTACCGGTTACGAAGGTGAATCGTTTGGAGTAATATCCGGGATAAATACCATCGTATGATCTCACTCTCCAATAGTACCGTGTGTTGGCTTGCAGCATGGGCGATTGATAGGCGGTGTCCTGTATGCCGGATTGATTGATCAATAACGTTAAGGGTCCGAAATTCTGACTGAATCCGAGCTGTAGCTGGTAATTGTCGGCCATTGGTACCGGATTCCAGGTGACAACAGGATTCATGAAGATATTGAGCGATGAGTCCGGTGGGAACACCAATATGGTTGAATCAGTAACTGAAGAAAAACGCCATACGGGTGACCAGGCACTTTCGTGTCCTCCGTTATTGGCTTTCACCCTCCAGAAATAATTACCGGATCCGGGTACCGCGAGTGTATTGGTTTGTGTAACGCCGAAGTCTTTGTCAAGAATTACATTGGCAAAGAGAGAGTCGGTGGCAACTTCTACTGAGTACATTACAGCTCCAGGTACTGATGTCCATTGAAACATCTGGGTGGATGAAATATGCAACGAACTATCTACAGGTTGTATTAATCCGGGTGCTGCAGGTACTGAATCATTCACTCCCGTTTCTGTTACGAACATGGTAATTTTCTGCAATGGCACATCGTTGACATCGCGGGGTGAGGCGACAATTGAATCAACGATGTTCATTCCAGAAATTACTTTACCATAAACTGTATATTGTCCGTCGAGGAAGAAGGCATTGGCAGTGCAGATATAAAACTGGGAGTTGGCACTATTGATATTGGTATCGCGTGCTGCGCCGAGTATTCCTCTGTTATGTCGTACTGCATTGAACTCGGCATTGACAGTAGGCTGCCAGGGTTGTCCTTGTCCCCAGGTGCTGATGGGTCCGCTGATTGTATTGGGATCGCCTCCCTGAATTACAAATCCCGGAACTACGCGATGGAAGGCGGTACTGTCGAAGAACTGTTGTCCCGCCAGTGAATCGAAATTCTGTACATGTAAAGGTGCAATGAGGGGAAACAATTCAATCTCGAAGGCGCCGAGATAGGCTGTGTCGCGGTAAGTGACAATCTGATAGATAGGTTTGTCAATTCCTTGTCCGCTGACCTGTTGAATCAGCATGAGTAACACGGTGCAAAGAGAAAGTAATTGTTTTTTCATAGCGGAAGGATGTATCGGATCAAAGGTAATGAAAAGTAAAGATACTTCCACAGCAAAATCCGGGATTACTCCCCTCATCTGATCTGATGGTAAAAAAGCTAATTCCGGTGTTATTTTTTCTTCTCTTCCCGTTCTTTCTGCCAGTCGGCCCAGCTCTTCTTCTTAAAGATATCTTCTCCATAAAAAGTCATGATCTGACTAAGCATTTCCGGTGCAATATAAAAGGGAATATGATCGATGATGGCTCCTTGTTCGTCGAGGATGGTAATGGAAGGAAGTATAAAATTACCGCGTGTAAATTCGAGCGTCAGTGGATGGAAAGGAAATTTATCTTCCGGTAGTTTCTGGTAGAGTTTATTGTTCCAGTACAGTGGCTTTTGATTCTCGGGATTGAAGTCGACTAAAACAAATTTATCACGAATAACATTGAGACTGCTGTCAGAAAATACAGCACGCTCCATCACCCGACAGGAATTGCACCAATCGGTATGCATGAAAACCAATTTCTTTTTATTCTCTGCGAAATTCCCATCGAATACTTCTTGTGGCTGTTTCCATTTTACAGTTTCCATTCGCTTCTGCAGCGTGGATTCATAGAAAGCACTTTCAAAATTTTTGGAGAATGTTTCTAAGGCTGTAGTGCGAAATACATTCTCCAACGTGAAAACAAGAATAGGTTCTATCTTTTGCTTTTCGAGATAACCGGGAGCAAGCATCTTTACCTGAAACTCATCTTTGGCTAAATCATACCCATTCAAAAACAAGGTGGATGGATACATCATCTTTCCTCCGAGCAATTCAATCGCTAATGGATGTGATGTCTTCGGGGCCATGGACGTGGGCATATAGGTTTTACCCTGAAAAACGACAGTGTCCTTTCCTTCAGCATCAAACTTGACCGGATAAAAATTCTGGTTGATGTATGCTGAGAGCCCGGGATCAGCATAGGTAGTGGCCATCATCCGTTTGCACCATCCGCACCAATCAGTATAAAAATCGAGTATGATGGGCTTGGGTGTTATTTTGGATGCCTTTACTGCCTCGGTAATGGTCATCCAGTTCACCAGACTCCCATCCTTATTCTGAGCGAAGCCTACGTTGGTGAGTAGAAACAGAAATGTAATGAGGCGAAGTATTTTCATGTCACTGACTTTATACTGCAAATATAAGTTTCCGTATCCTCCCTGCCACTTCTAACTGTTAAAAAAAGATGAAGATCCAATCCTTTGTATAACAAAACGGGCCGCCTCGTTTCCAAAGCAGCCCGTTTTATAAGCATTTCAGTGTTTACTTTAAATCAGGTAATCGTCCGGGAGTATACGGAGCGTTTAACTGATCAAGTTGCTTCTCTACGTCGATAATTTCGTTGTTGAGGGATTTCAGATCAGCGATGACAGTACGCAACTGCTTCTCGGCAATCTCCAGCGTTTTGCGGAAAGTAGCGGTAGGTGCAGAGGTAATGCTCCACATACCCGATTCTACTGTTCCAATACGGTCATTCACCGATGGTAAGGTTTCAAATTCACGTCTTGCCAATGAACCATCTCCGTTGAGCATCATGTTGATCGCCTGAAGACGTTCAGATAGTTTGTGAATGGTTTGAATCATTGCCGGTGTCATGCCGGGTGTTTCGGTAATGGCTCCTTTGATGTATTTCAAACGGTTTCCTAATTCGTTTTTGTACTCTGATGCAGCACCGGATGCGCGACGTGCTTCGCTTACCTTTTTGCAGAATTCATCGTACATTTTACGATCGGCTACAGGCAGACTCGCATTGTTCAACGCCTTCACTACAAATGACTGCGGAGCTACGAGTTCAGTCACTACTCCATCTTCAAATTTACT
>JAGOJO010000059.1 GCA_017995075.1 Bacteroidia bacterium
GCTAACTGGAAGTTCTTTGTGCGTGATAATGGTCCGGGTATCGAGCCGAAGTACCACGATAAAATTTTTGTGATCTTCCAGACACTGAATGCGCGTGATGAAGTGGAGTCGCGTGGTGTGGGTCTGGCTATCGTGAAGAAAATTATCGAGGAGGAAGGCGGTAAAATCTGGGTGGAGTCGGAGAAAGGTAAGGGAGCAAGTTTCTGTTTTACCTGGCCGAAAGTGAAAAAAGTGACGGTGGAGGATGCCGTTTTTTCTGCCATGGAAATGGCGTAACATGTGGTCGTTTTCTTCGTTTAAGTTGGAAACGATTGTTACATGAAACCAAAATCAGGAGCTGAAATTAAACAACAATTGGAGTCTTGCGTTCGTGAGATGAATGCTTTGTTGATGGAACTTGATCCTGCTGATCGTTTACGTTTCGTGAATGAAATTTTTGTTCGTTTGATGCCCGATCGGAAGAAGACTTCTTCTTCAAATGAAAAACTGGAGGCGAAACATCGTAAACCATTGGCCGGTCTTACCGAGACGCAAATGCAACTGGTGAAGCGTTTGTCTGATGCTACGGATGCACTTTCCGATTTAGATGGTGACCACCGCGCCTGATTCCTGATACGGTGCAGCTTTCCTGAGAAATAATTGCATCGCTTCTTTCTCTCTTGTGTTTAGTTGGTAACGGATGCGATGTGTTAAATATTCCAGTACGTTGGCGTAGGGATAGTTTACCTGTAATTCTTTACTCGTTTCCGGAATTGATTTAATGCCTGCAGAAAATAGTTGATTTAATTTTTCAATGGCTGCTGGTGCTATCAGTTTGTTGCTGACCCATGCGGCAAATACAAAGGGTAATCCTGTATGTTCTTTCCAGGCTGCTGCCAGATCATAACAGTACTTGTAGTGATGGCGGTGTTCGAGTGCTTTGTCGCCGATTATTACAGCCGCTCCTGTTTTATCTGCATCTGAAAAATCGTGATTGGGCGCCTGAGGTATCCATTTTGGTGAAATTTTCCAATGCTCATCTGCTAGTATGCGGGCAAGCAATACAGAGGTGCGTGATTCAAGGTCGAGTTGGATATGGGTGATCTCGTTTATCTCGCGCTGGCTGACCAGCAACACCGAATCTACTGCTCCGTCAGCTGCAATGCAGTAGTCAGTGATGATGTGCGATTCCTGTAGCCGGGGAATCATTGCTACCGGAATTAATCCGATGTCGGTTTTGTCTTCAATGAGCTTTTGCGCACATACGGAAGGAATGTCAGTCTCTATCCGGAATGTTTTATCATCGGGACTCAGTTGCGCAAGTCCTCGCATAAAAGGCTTCGCATTTAAATACGAAACTACCGATAACCGGATGTCCTGTTCCTTCATCGTTAATGCATGATTTTATAAACCATTTCCCTGACTAACTCTCCTGAGTCGGTGGTGGCTGATCCTACTCCTTTCGATTTCATGTCATACTCGCGTAACAGTCCGATGATAGAAACAACTTTCTGTGGTGAATAGTTTCGTGCGCAGATAAGGTAGTCGTCTACGAAAAATGGATTTACTTTTAATGCACTGGCTACGTTGTTTTTTGATTTGTCCTGTAACGAGTGGAGAAGTAGTATCTTAGTGAAGTAGGAGTATAAACTGCCCATGGTCATGGGAAGTGGACTGCTCTTCGGATTGTCTTTGAAGTAATTTACAATGCGGGTGCTGGTGAGTATGTCGCGTTGGGCAAGAGATTTTTGTAGCTCAAATATGTTGAACTCCTTGCTGATGCCGATGTTTTCTTCAATGTGTTTTACGTCGATCGTTTCGCCGGGCTTGATGTTGATGAGCAGCTTGTCGCATTCGTTGGCGATGCGTGAAAGATCGTTCCCCAAATGGTCGGCCATGAGGATGGCAGCTTTGGGTTGTATGAGATGCTTCTTTTCTGAAAGATAAACTTCAATCCATCGTGGCAACTTGTCGTCGTACATTTTCTTCGACTCAAATACAACGCCGTTTTTTTCCATGGCTTTGTAGATCTTGCCGCGTTTGTCTACGTTTTTGTATTTTAAAGCGAGTACTAGTACTGTTGATGAAAGTGGCTGTAGTAGATAGTTGAGTAATGGATTGGTCTCTTTAGCGTCTTTGCTGTCCTTCGTTTTTACACCTTCGTCGTCTTGTTTCTCTTTGCCGGTGAGTCCGCGTATGTCTTGTGCTTCCTTTATAATTACTACCTGATAATTCGACATCATCGGGTAACGTTTGGCTGCGCTGGCGAGCATGCTGAAGTCACAGTCTTTTCCGTAAAGTACAGTTTGATTGAACTCTTTCTCCATTTCATCCAGTACACTGTTCTCAATTAAATCACTGAGCTGGTCAATGTAGTAGGGCTCATCTCCCTGTAATAAATATACCGGCGAATAAATTTTATTTTTTATGTCGCGTTTGATCTCGTCAAAGGTCTTTATCGGCATTCTTTCTTTGCGTATCTGTTAGTGTTGGTAATTGTTGAATTGGTGCAGGCGCGAATCGCGATTGCGTATCATGAAAATTTAAAACCGCAGATGTTTTACCGTGAGTCCGTTGTTGATTAATTCATTGATGGCGGAGATGCCGATTTTGATATGGTCTTCAACATAGGAGGCTGTTACCTTTGTGTCACTGTCGGCTGTCTTTACTCCTTCCGGAATCATCGGTTGGTCGGATACGAGAAGCAATGCACCTGTTGGAATCTGATTGGCGAATCCGGTGATGAAAATTGTGGCGGTCTCCATGTCAATGGCCATCGCGCGGACTTTTTCCAGATACTTTTTGAATTCATTGTCGTGTTCCCATACTCGGCGGTTGGTAGTGTATACCGTTCCGGTCCAGTAGTCTTTTCCGAAATTACGGATAGTGGTGGAGACGGCTTTCTGCAGACTAAATGCCGGTAAGGCTGGTACAATCGGTGGGAGATAATCATTGGATGTTCCTTCTCCTCTGATCGCTGCAATAGGTAATATCAGGTCGCCGACTTTATTTTTCTTTTTCAGTCCGCCACATTTGCCCAGGAATAAGCAGGCCTTTGGTTTGATGGCGGTGAGCAGATCCATGACAGTTGCTGCATTGGCACTTCCTATCCCGAAATTGATGATGGTGATGCCTTTGGCGGTGGCGCAGGTCATGGGTTTGCCAAGTCCTACCACCTTTACTTTATTCCATTTGGCAAAGAGATCTACATACAGCTGGAAATTAGTAAGCAGAATGTATTTTCCGAATTTCTCGAGTTTTTCTCCGGTGTATCTTGGCAACCAGTTTTCTACAATTTCTTTTTTGCTTTTCATAGTTTTGCGAATCTCGGCTCTTACGCCTTAGTGGTGGAAGAACTTGTATTTTTGAGGCATGGATGATCTTTCACTTGAACCATTGAACTTTCCTGATTTCTCGTTCAGGGTGCGTGCCTCGGGGCAAAGTAAGCAAATTTACGACTCTGTCAGGAAACGTTTCGTGGCATTGACGCCGGAGGAGTGGGTTCGGCAGAATCTATTGTGTTTCATGGAGCAGGTGTTTGCGTATCCCGTTTCGCGGATGGCGGTGGAGAAACGTGTGGAAGTGAATGGGTTGTCGCAAAGGGCTGATGTTGTGGTGTATAATGGATTCGGTTTACCATGTTTGGTGGCGGAGTGTAAGGCGGCTTCGGTGAAAATTACGGAGGAGACCTTCCTGCAGGCTGCGCGCTATAATCTCGGATTGAATGTGCCTTTTTATGTGTTGACCAATGGCCTGGAACATTTTTGTATGAAATGGGTGGATAATTCGTTTGTGTTTTTGGATGAGTTGCCTACGTTGGCTGATCTGGAAGCATGGACAGGCAGTCCCTCCTGAGTGCTCCTTTTATTATCTTTGTTTGCGATGGAATTTATCTGGTTGTTTATCGGTATGGCGGTGGGTGCCGCGTTTACCTGGCTGATTTTGCGGAATAAAACTGCTGCTGCTGTTGGGGTGGATCCTGTTTTGCTGGCAGATGCGGAGAAGCAAAAGGCAGTGGCTTTGCAGCAGGCGGAAGATTTACGTGGTCAGCTGTTGAAGTCCGAAAATGAAATGGGTAAAATCCGGTCGGAGCTTTCGTCGGCTTTGTCGGACTCTGCAAGAGCACAGGCGCAGTTGAAGGCGATGGATGAACGGATGGCTGAACATAAGAGCGATCTGGAGAATATCCGTCAGCAAATGAAGGAGCAGTTTACGACAATCGCTTCGGAGGTGGTGCTGAAAAATTCGGCGCGTATTCAAGAGGAACATAAGGTGAAGCTGGATGATATTCTTTCACCTCTTCGGGATAAAATTGAGAAGTTTGAGACGCAGGTGCGCACTACGCATGAAGAGCGTATTCGTGAGCATCAATCACTGAGAGAGCAGCTGGGTCAGTTGCAGACGTTGAATAAGTCGATTGGTGATGAGGCGCGGAATCTGGTGACTGCGTTGAAGGGTCAGGCGAAGACACAAGGGAACTGGGGTGAGATGATTCTGGAGAAGATGCTCGAACGTTCCGGTCTGGTGAAGGGGCGTGAGTATTTTATTCAGTCGAGTATGACTTCTGAAGATGGTCGTCGACTGCAGCCGGATGTGATTATCAGTTTGCCGGAAGGTAGAAGTCTGGTGGTCGATTCAAAAGTTTCGCTGATCGCCTACGAACGTTATTGCAATGAGGAGGATGAAACAGCGCGTGCATTGGCATTGCGTGAACACCTGAGTTCGTTGCGGAAACATGTGAAGGATCTGAGCGGAAAAAATTATCAGTCGTTGTATGAAATAAATACACTCGACTTCGTTTTGCTGTTCGTTCCTGTTGAGCCGGCTTTTGCGCTCGCGGTGGAGCAGGATCAGGAACTTTTTAATGAAGCTTTCGAACGGAATATTGTAATTGTTACTACGTCTACGTTGTTGGCTACCTTGCGTACTATTGCAAGCATCTGGCGTCTCGAGTATCAGAATAAAAATGCCCTGGAGATTGCGCGTCAGTCGGGTGATCTCTATGATAAGTTTGCAGCGTTGATCGACGATATGATTACCGTTGGTAAAAAAATTCAGGATGCGCAGGGTGCTTACGAAGGAACGATGAATAAATTGCACCTGGGTCGTGGTAATCTTATTTCCCGTGTGGAAAATTTAAAGAAACTGGGTATTAAAACAACCAAGCAGGTGAACCAGAAATTAATTGAGCGTACAGAAGATCTGGATTCAGGGGAGGAGACGGGTTCGCGTAATCTTGATCCGAATGCCTGATGGTTGGTAAATTGTTGAACTCATCGTTTCTGTATGTACGCACTTTGTTTTGTGTGGTGACATGCGTGTCCCTCATATCGGCTTGCGGTACTTCCGGAAAGTTGAGTCATGAAAATTTATCGTCGAGGTTTTCGTATGGTAATGAATTACTCTCTCCGCAGGTTTCGTTGTTTCACAAGAGTGCAGATTCATCTGAAATCTATTTTGAAATTCCGGTGGATGGTTTGCTCTATAAAAATAATGGAAATGAATTTCTGGCGGGATTGAGTATTCGCTGGTCGATCTATGCTTCGTATACGAGCTCAATGCCGGTGGATTCAGGTTCCACTGCGTTTCGTGTGATCTCCGATAGGGAGAAGTCGGCGTTTCGGAATAAATTCAGTTTTCCTTTGCAGCGAAAACAGGATTATATTCTACGAGTGGAGTTCGAGGATGTGAACAGAAATGTGAAAGCTTCCCGTTACATGCAGATCCATCGGGAGGGCGTGCTTTCCGCGAATGATTTTCTGCTATGCGATACCGTGGGTGTTCCGTTGTATCGTTCGCATGTGCAACTGGGTGAAATCGTGAAGCTGCGGTCTAATCGTCCGGAGGCATTGCCGTTTAAAGTGCGTTGTTATTATCGTGAGTTCCCGCTGGCTTTTCTTCCATTTCGTGTGATCGAAGATCCGGTTTTTGAAATGGCGTCCGATAGTGCTTATGCAGTAGATCTGCGAATGGATCCTGTTTTGTCGTTCAGTAAGGAGGGGATTTATTTCTTTCAGTCAGATACATCTACAGCGCAGGGATTCGCGGTGTTTTGTTTCGAGAAGGGTTTCCCGATGGTAACGCGGCCGGCTCAGCTGATCGAGGCGACAAGATACCTGACAACCAAACGCGAGTATGAACAGTTGAAGTTTGCATCTGATCAGAAGGCGGCTTTGGATAAATTCTGGCTGGATGTGGGTGGCAATTATGAGCGTGGACGTGGTTTGATTAAGGCGTATTATTCCCGTGTGCAAGAGGCGAATCGTTTGTATACTTCGTATCTCGAAGGTTGGAAAACAGATCGTGGTATGATGCATATGATTTTCGGTAAGCCGCAGTCGATATATCGCGATGGGGAAACAGAGCAGTGGACGTATAACAATATGCCGGGTTTTCCGGAGATGCTGTTTGTGTTCAGAAAGATGAATAATCCGTTTACCGTGAACGATTATGCATTGATCCGGCAGCAGTCGTATGAGAATGTATGGTATATCGCCGTTGACCAGTGGCGTCAGGGGCGGATTGTAAATGATAACTAATCAGGAAGGGATGATAAACAGAGACGAAGAATTAACAATGATCTATGGTACGCGTGCTGTGATTGAGGCATTGCGGAGTGGCAAGGAATTCGAACGGATTTTCCTGCAGCAACAGTTGAATAATCCACTTATCAGGGAACTGAAGGAGGAGATGAAAAAGGCAAATGCGCATTTTCAATTGGTGCCGGGTGATAAACTGAACCGTTTGACGCGTAGTAATCATCAGGGAGTGATCGGATATCTTTCTACGATTGAGTATGGTCATACGGAGGATCTCGTGCCGACCGTTTTTGAGTCGGGGAAGATGCCATTGCTGGTGATGCTGGATCGTATCACGGATACCCGTAACCTGGGTGCGATTGCGCGTACTGCCGCCTGTACCGGTGTGAATGCGTTGATTATTCCGTCGCGTGGTTCTGCGATGATTAACAGCGATGCCGTGAAGACGAGCGCGGGTGCTTTGCATCAGTTGCCGGTGTGTCGGGAAGATAACCTGAAAACAACAATCGATTTTCTGAAGTCGTCAGGGATTAAGGTGGTGGCTTGTTCGGAGAAGGCGGAGCTGGATGCGCGTGATGCAGATCTGACAGGTCCGCTGGCGATCATTATGGGAAGTGAGGAGAATGGTGTGTCGCCCGAGTATATGAAGCGTTGTGACCTGACGGTGAAGTTGCCGATGGTGGGAAATATTTCTTCGTACAATGTATCAGTGGCTGCTGGTATGGTGTTGTATGAGGTGCTCTGTCAACGTAAAAAAGTGAAAGGAAGCTGAGTATATGAAAAATCTCTCGCTGGAAGATAAATGGGCCGTGCTGGTGCTGCTGGTGGCGGCTGTCCTGCGTTTTTATAATTACGCCGATTGGTCAATGAGTAATGATGAACTGAGTGCGTTGACGCGTCTGCAGTTCGATTCATTTGGCGAGATGATTCAAAAGGGTGTGCGGGATAATGATATGCATCCAATGGGTGTGCAAAGCTTTTTGTGGGTGTGGACACATTGGTTTGGACTTAACGAGACAGCGGTGCGTTTGCCGTTTGTGGTGCTGGGTATCGGTAGTGTCTGGCTGTTTTATCTGACCGGGCGCAATTTTTTCGGTAAGTCGTCGGCGTTAGCGGCTATGGCGGTGTTTGCTGCGCTTCAGTTTCCGATTCTTTACTCACAGCTGGCGCGTCCGTATAGTCCGGGTTTGTTCTTTAGTCTATTGACGGCGTATGCCTGGTCAAATATTGTATGGGTGAATAAAGAGTGGCGTTGGCGAGATGGGATCTTGTTTATCCTGGGTGCGGTGGGTTGTATGTATTCGCATTATTTCAGCTTTATGTTTGCGGGGTTCGTGGGACTGGCGGGATTAATTTATCTGCGTGGTGCTGATTTGCGGAAGTACCTGTTATGTGGCGTGCTGATGTTCCTGGCGTATATTCCGAATGTGGATGTGTTTATTGCGCAGTTCAGTATTGGCGGACTGGGTGGACCCGAAGGATGGCTGGGACCTCCGGGAAAGGATGCCTTGTGGAAGTATGTACTGTATGGTTTGAATGATAGTCTCTGGTTGTTGTTGGTGCTAGTAGGTGTTGCTGTATTGTTCGGCCGATTGTACCCGAAGCAGGATGGGTTAAGGAGTAAAAGAGTGATGGCTTTCCTGTTTTTTATTCTGCCGGCACTGGTGGCTTATTTCTATTCTATCCTGAAAAATCCGGTGTTTCAATATTCCATCTTGTTGTTTAGCTTCCCATTTTTATTGTTATGGTTGTTCTCCTGGTTTCAGCCGGCTCAGTGGAAAATTAGGGAGGCAGGAATCGTTGTTGCTTTGCTCGTGCTCGTATCCTTCAGTACAGTTGTTGCTGAACGGTTTTATTCTACACAGTTTTTTGCTCCGTTTAAAGATGTGGCAGAGAGGTGTGGAGTTTATCAGGAGAAGTATAAGTCGAAGGGGACCGTTGTGACCGTAAATGTGATTAACAAAAATTATATACATTATTACAGTGAACGTATTCAGCCTTCGTTGAATTTTAGTCAGTATATATGTAATCAAACTGCGCATTATGTGGAGTTGAAGAAGATAGTAGATACATCCTCGGCTCGTGTTTTTATTCATGGCTGGAGTAATAATTATCATGCACCGGAAACGGAGCTTATTATTGCAGAAAAATTTCCGTTCCTGATCGAACGTGATACGTTTTTCAATGCAGGTGTGATGGTTTATTCGAAGGATAGTACCTTGGGTCGTATTGCTGAACCTGTTCCGGTGTATTCTTTTCGGAACGATTTTGAGAAGGAACCCTGGGGTAATGATTCGTTGAATAAATCTTCTGCAGAAAGTTTCAGTGGCGAGTATTCATTGCCAATGACGGATGCGAAGGAGTTTAGTCCTGCTATCGAATCCCGTGCAGAAAACGCCGGAGTGGAGAAAGGGGCGACCTTTTTGTTTACGTGCAAATATCTTTCTGCAGCAGCTCTGGCGGAAATGAAATTAGTGGTAGAGGTGAAGAGGGGTGAAGAAATAGTGCTCTGGCGGGGCTATGCGTTGAATTCCTTTCCGGCTGTGAATGGTGAATGGACTTCCTTCTATGCCGGCTATTCGTTTCAGGAAGATATCCAGCCGGATGATGTGATGAAGGCCTATATTTATAATCCTAATAAGGAGAAATCATTTATCGATGATGTTGATTTTAGAATATTGCCAGCTATAAAAAAATAAAACGACAGCCCGTTTGAACTGTCGTTTTAAATAAGTTTCTTTTTGTGATCAGAACAACCAGCCAACAGTAAATAATACTCGGTTGTCAGTTTGTGTGAAGGTGATGCCTTCAGTGTCCTGATTGTTTAAGGTGTATGGTTGCAGGTATGATCCTGTTCTGGACCATGCATAGGCTGCATCAAAGAAATATTTTTCAGTGCGGAATCCGAATCCTGCTGTCAGTCCGTAACGTGTCATGTCTGTTTTTTCGGAGTCGCGAAGGTTTTCTTCGAAGGGAGAAGTAGAGTAAAATCCACCGGCTCTGAAGCGTAATTCTTCGTATCTCCATTCAAGTCCTGCACGTACATTGTGCGACATCGTGTACTTGCGGCTGATTGCTTTGTTGACCGGTGTGAATTCAGAGCTGAAGCTGCGGTCTTGTGGTCGTATGCGCGCTTGTCCGTAATCAGTGAATTCATAGTCTACGTTGAATGCTCCCTGCTTCGCAAAAATAATCGCGAGACTTCCAATAGCACGGAATGGAGTGTTAACGTTATACTCGAACGGGATAAATTCAGGACCGTCCCATTCACGGATTGCACCATCTTCCAGATCAGTGGTGATGCTGCTGCTGTATTCGTCGGTGAGTGAGTACCAGGTCGGACTATGTATCGCCGCACCGAAACGGAAGAAATCATTCGGTTTATAAATCATCCCGAATTTCATATTGAATCCGGAGCCGGTGGTGCGAAGGTCAGTGGTGTAAACGTAGTTGTCGAAGTAAGGAATGGTGTCCTGATCGTCGATTTCTTCCCAGGTGCTTTCTTCTTCGTAGCGCAGACTTGTTACTCCCAAAGTGAATCCCATGTACAATACATCTTCATAGTTACCACCCAAGGTAAAATCCCATTCACCGGAACCACCACGGGTGATCACCGATTTACGTTGCAATGCTCCTGCATATGGGAGTGCACTGTAATAATAGAAGTTACCGCCGAATTCAAAAGTATCGAGAAGATAGGTTTGCCATGCGAGATCTGCATCGAATGGATAGTACACGGCGATATCGTCAGGGTACAAATCATTTACATCTTCAAGATAGGTGTCGAGAAGTGAATTTTTTGCATTGCCTCCTTCTGCGATATAACTTCCGCTGAAGTCGTTTGTCTTGTTGTAGCCAACGCCGAATGCTACACCTTTCCATCCACTATTATTGGCTTTTGGATTCGCCAGTACTAATCCCAGGTTTCCGAAAGAGAATTTAAAAAAGTTGTCGGTTTGATCTTCCTTCAGATAATTCGCATTAATGGTACGATTTGAAAACTGCGGACTAAAAGAAAACTCCGATCTCCGGTAAAAAGCGATTCCTCCGGGATTCGTCGCCAGCGAACTGAAATCCGCTCCTAGTGCACCAAATGAATTTCCCATTCCCAGTGATCGTGCAGTACTGCCATAATTGAGCATACTGAATCGCAATGCATCTGCATCTGTCTGGGCGGCGGCTGATCCTGCAGTAAAGAGCGCAAGGGCAACCGCGATGATACTGTATTTCATAAATTAATGGTTGGCTTTTGTGGAATGAATACGGGCTGTCATCATTGCTGCAGTTAACATTTCCTTGAGGAAGGATGCTTGCAGACAGGAGCTGACAGCCCGTACAATATATTATCTTCTTCTGTTACCTGATCCGCTTCCGCTTGCAGGTGCTGTTCCGCTGCTTCTTCCTGAAGATGGTGCCGGTGCACTGTAGGAAGGAGTGCTTCCCCCGCTACTCATTTCAGAACGTGGAGTAGAACGTGGTGCGTCGTTGCTGCGCGGACTACTTTGCTGCTGGCGTGGCTGTGGCGAACTATAGTTGTTCTCGTTACGCTTTGGGGCAGAGTAGTTATTCTCGTTCCGCTTAGGAGCTGAATAGTTGTCGTTGCTGCGCGGACTATTTGATCTCGGAGTTGAGTAAGTGCCACCACCATTCTCCTGGCGCGGATTGCTATAAGAAGGAGTACTGTTTCTTGGAGTATATCCGTCGTTTCCTTTTGGTGTGCTCATGCCCGGATTGTTTCTTGGGGTATAGCCATTGCCGTTAGAACGTGGAGTGGTAGTCTTTGGCTCGTTGTTCCTTGGGGTGTAGTTGTCGTTACCACGAGGAGTATAGTTGTCGTTGCTGCGTGGGGTAGAAGTCTTCGGATCGTTGCTGCGCGGAGTGTAGTTATCGTTGCTGCGTGGGGTAGAAGTCTTCGGATCGTTGCTGCGCGGAGTGTAGTTATCGTTGCTGCGTGGAGTAGATGTCTTCGGATCGTTGCTGCGCGGAGTGTAGTTATCGTTGCTGCGTGGAGTAGAAGTCTTCGGATCGTTGCTGCGCGGAGTGTAGTTATCGTTGCTGCGTGGAGTATATCCAGGGTTGGTAGTTCCGCCTTTTGGAGTAGTTCCGTTTTCGCTGCGCGGAGTAGTAGTACGTGGCTCGTTGCCTTTAGGGGTGTATCCGTTTTCAGAGCGTGGAGTGGTAGTACGTGGCTCGTTGCCTTTCGGAGTAGATCCGTTTTCGCTGCGCGGAGTATATCCGGGGTTGGTGTTTCCACCTTTTGGATCAGTGCCGGTTTCAGAACGGGTGCCCGGACGTGTAACCTTCGGACGACCTTCGTTGCCGATTGTTTCGTTGCGGCCATTTTTCACTTCCGAAGCAAGAGAAGTAATATCACGTTTCGGACGTCCCATCGCTTCTATTCCATCAAAGGCGCGATCAGTACGCGGTGATTTTGGATTTTCTGCTGTTAAACTACGACCGTATAAATCACCTACGTTTCGTCCGCCACGGGGAGTGTTGTTCGCAACAGAGGATCTGCCGCCACGTGGTCCATAATAATAACTATGGTTGTCGAAGCTGTTGAAATAGTAAGGGTTGAAAGTGCCATTGTATAATCCTGCATAGTATCCATCCCAGTATCCATTGTTGTATCCGTTCCAGTAGCCGTTGTTGTATCCGCCACCCCAGCCCCAGCCGGCGTTCCAGCCACCGCCCCAGCCGTTGTTCCAGCCAGAGTTCCAGCCACCGCCCCAGCCGGATCCCCAGCCAAAGCCAACGGACCAGCCGCTCCATGGACTAGGATTCCACCAGTTATAAGTGCAGTAAAGACTTACACCCCAGGAAACGGGATTGTAATCATACCAGTAAAGATTGGTGTAGTAAGGATCGTAATAACTCCATCCGTAAGGGTGATAAAAACGGCGGACACGAGATGTATACGCATAATCGTAATAATCATCATCGTTATAATAGTAGTTGTTGGTCACGTAAGTTTCACCATCGTCGGAATAACGGCGCTCGGTGGTACTGTAATCCGCACGGTCGTCCTGACGATCAGTGTTATAGCGAAAACGATCGTTCTGACCGCCTGACCCATCATCGCCTGTTCCGGTAGAATTCCCCGATTGCTGATCCGACGAATACGCCCGCTCATTATCTCCATCGCCCTGATAAGTATTGGATGGAGGAGTGGAAGTGTAGTCCTCAGCGCGGGCTGGTTCCTGCTGCTGTTGTTGCTGACGTTCATTGGCGATTCGCCCGTAATCCTCAACAGCGGCGTCAGATTTTGAGTAGTAAACATCATCATAATCGCCGCGGGAAGCCATCCTTCCTGAAGAGCAGGAGCTGATGCTGATGGCTGCCGAAAGTAACGCGAAGCTTAACTTTTTCATGACTTTTCCTCTTTTTAACATGGTCTTGACCGTTTTTTGATGTTTAGATCCCGATTCGTTTACTATAACATTGGCAATGTGCGGTCAGTTTTCCAATTTTGTTGCCCCAAAGCCTAGGCAAACACAATGCCAAACTTTGTAAAGATATAAAGGATATGAGCGAACAGCTGACTTCAAGAAGTGAAAATTATTCCCAATGGTACCAGGATCTGGTGATCAAAGCCGATTTGGCAGAAAATTCTGCAGTGAGAGGCTGTATGGTAATCAAACCCTATGGCTATGCTATCTGGGAGCGGATGCAGCAACATCTGGATAAAATGTTCAAGGATACAGGACACGTGAACGCGTATTTCCCGCTCTTCATCCCAAAATCATTTTTCTCGAAGGAGGCCAGCCACGTGGAAGGCTTTGCGAAGGAATGTGCTGTTGTTACCCATTACCGGCTTAAAAACGATCCGAACGGCGGAGGCATTATCGTAGATGAAGATGCAAAACTGGAGGAGGAGCTGATTGTGCGTCCGACCTCCGAAACAATTATCTGGCATACCTACCGTGGATGGATTCAGTCGTACCGTGACCTTCCGCTTTTAATCAACCAATGGGCGAATGTGGTTCGTTGGGAGATGAGAACGCGTTTGTTCCTCCGCACTGCTGAGTTTCTCTGGCAAGAGGGTCATACCGCGCACGCTACAGCCGAGGAAGCGATCGAAGAAACAAAACGGATGCTGGATGTATATGCTACGTTTGCAGAGGAGATTCTGGCAGTGCCTGTGATCAAGGGATCTAAAACTGCGAATGAACGTTTTGCCGGAGCACTCGATACTATGTGTATTGAAGCATTGATGCAGGATGGAAAAGCATTACAAGCCGGGACCTCCCATTTTCTGGGACAGAACTTCGCGAAGGCTTTTGATGTGAAGTTCACCACAAAGGAAGGAAAGCAGGAGTTTGTTTGGGCTACTTCATGGGGTGTATCTACCCGATTGATGGGAGCACTCATTATGTCACATAGCGATGATAGCGGACTGGTATTGCCACCTCGACTGGCACCTATTCAGGTCGTTATTGTTCCGATCTATAAAAATGCCGAACAGCTCGAGCAGATCAATCAATACATAGCGCCTTTGCAGAAAGCATTGCAGGCGAAAAATATCACGGTGAAGTATGATAACCGCGATACACATAAGCCGGGCTGGAAGTTTGCAGAGTATGAGCTGAAAGGTGTGCCTGTGCGTATTGCTATCGGTCCGCGTGATATGGAGAACGGAACGGTTGAAGTTGCTCGTCGTGATACCAAAGAAAAGGCGGTGTATCAGATGATGGATCTCGATGTGAAGGTGGAACATCTGCTCAATCAGATTCAGGATAATATATATAAGAAAGCTCTCGATTTCAGAGAAGAGAATACCTTCCGGGCAGATACCTGGGAAGAGTTCAATAAAATCCTCGATGATAAAGGCGGATTCATTTATGCACATTGGGATGGAACGCCCGAAACGGAGCAGAAAATAAAGGAACTGACCAAGGCAACAATCCGTTGTATCCCGTTAAACAATAAACAAGAAGCGGGGAAATGTGTTCTTACAGGAAACCCCTCAACGCAACGTGTGCTCTTCGCGCGCGCTTATTAAGATGACAGAAAATAGCTCTCCGCTGGTAAAAACAATTCTGACAAAGGGTGGACTCACCAAGGATGTCACGGATAAAACGTTTGGTGTATTGCAGGATTTGAAAAAAGTTCTGCAGGTTGTTGAGTCAGATCTGCGTAAACAGGTAGTAGGACAGGACCCGCGTATAAAAATTCAATACAGAGACCGCGGAACCTTCGAAGCAGAAATAAAAGTGGGAGAAGACCTGCTCATTTTTATTATGCATACCAATGCCTTTGTTTTTGAACCTGCGCACCCGGTATGGAAAACAGGATACGTGAGTCTCGACCCTTCCCGCGGGACAGTCGGCATGATCAGTATCTATAATTTCCTGTCCGATTCGTTTAAGTTCGATCGCCGCAATGATATCGGACATCTGGTCGCCCGCATGTTCATCAATCGCGAAGGAAATTTCTTTGCAGAAGGTAAACGCCAGTTAGGTGTTCTCTTCAATGACTACGCCTCTATGCAAGCCAACGAAACGCAGCTACGTTTGCTCATCGAAAGCGCCATCGCCTTTAGCCTCGACATCGACGTAAACGTTCCTCCATTCGATGCCATGAAGGAAATTACTGTTTACGAAGCAATGGTCAACACCATGCAAAGCACCATCACCACCGGCAAACGCCTCGGATTCAAATTCGAAAAAGAAAACGATATCGAAGGTTGATGGGATTTACGTTTCCTCTTCAATCCTGAATTGCGATGATAACCTGTGTTCCGATGTGAACTCAGGAGGCAAGCTCCCGACAGGTCACGGAAGTTGGCCTTTAGCCCTTGGCCTCAAGCCTCAAGCCGCAAGCTATTGCAGTGGTGTAATCGTATTCCGTGAACGCATGTGAACTAACGAATTTTACATATGACTCCCCCGCGCCCCCCGCCCCCGATAGCTATCGGGGTCTCCGCGTTCCCCGCGTTTAAACCGCTGAGTGTACATAGAACTAGTATTTCCCAACCTTCCCCGAAATTTTCTCCTGCTCCGTCACCAGGTTCACTACGTACACCCCACTTGCCAGATTCTCCATATTGATCTCAGTTGTATAATACCCACCCGCAATCACCTCCGCCGGTTTTTCAAAAACGATTCTTCCTTCCATATCAAACAACCGCAGCATCCCTTTCTTCCCCTTCAACTGCGCTGCATTCACATGAATCATATTCCATTCGTGGTTATACCAGGCCTGCATCCACGCCCCCCTCGCCTCTGGAGAGGGGTTGGGGGTGAGGTTTGTGGTTAACGTATCACACGGACTCCCTACCCAGGCACCGAGCTCGTAATCAGGGTTGTTGGGGAGACCAAAATAACTCCTGCCAGTACCTAAGTTAAAACTGAAGGGTTGGAAGTCACAAGCAGCCCCCAATGAATCCGGATGGTTGATGACACTTAGGCTGTTGTTTGTTGTAGTATAAGCGGTAATCGTGTCAGGGTAAGGCCAGTTATAATTCTCATCAAAAGCCGCAATGTATATTTTTCCATCCGGAGCTAGTTTCATTTGCCAGGGAGCTTTAGGTGCCACCATGCTATCAACTATTACTTTACTTTGCGCTATATTGGGTGATAACAGATTATATTGGGATAAATAGTACGTATCGTTGGCTTGATTTAAATCTAGGTCAATAACATATATTTTAGAATCGTCTTTTGAGAATGCGCAAGTGGTATATACATGTAAAATGGGTGGAGTAACGACTTCTTGATCAATTGGTATTGTTGAAGTGATTGCACCAGAACACCTGTTAAAATCATAGAGTTCTAATAACCCCATCCAGGATACTTGCACAAACTGAGTTCCGTAACTATTAAATACTATTTGTCCCCCTCCTGTTACTCTTAGCAAACCAATGTTTTGAACCAACGGCCCGGAAATACCTGTAGTAGAAATCAAATAAATTCTGAACTCATTGGTGGGCGTTTGTGCCGGTGGTGCATACCAGCGCTGAGTGATCAGCCACCAATCTCTTCCATTTCCATGCCTTACTGCCATCAAAGCATCAAATGCAGGTAAATTATTTAGCTGTACATTTTTCTGAATGACTAAACCGGAATCATTATTGGCTTTGTAGTTAATTTTCGAATAATATAGTCCATATGGGTCATTTGTCACTCCTGCTGTAAACAAATAAATATTTGAATCACTTCCCGGATCAGGAACAAACAGACTGGCATGGTACCAAACACCCCCTTTAACCCGGATGGAATCTCCAATTCTATTTCCATACTTGTTCCAGATATAGCAATCGGTTGCTGCATTGTTATCATATAATCCGGCATATAATAATAATCCTGAACTATCACCAATACATGAACTGCCGTTTCTAAAATGAAATGCTGCGCTCCCAATTGTTGGGTTGCCAGGATTCGTCCAATCGATAAAGGCACTATCACCAAACACCCAATAGTTGTTATTATATTGCCCCTGCACCATTTCCGGCAACAACATCATCCAACAAAATATACATCGAAACAAACGCATCTACCAAAGATAAGAATTAACCGAAATCAAAATAGCAACCGCCCGCTCGTTTCTTCCCATCAAAACACCAACTAGCCTTTTCAACTACCTACAACGTTCAGCGACTATCGGTTGGAATTAAAATCCGGGGATTCAATGAAAATCCCGGTAGTTGGCCTTTAGCCTCAAGCCTCAAGCCATTGGCCTTATGCAGTGGTATAATTGTATTCAGTGAACGATTGTGACCTAACGTATTTTACATATGACTCCCCTGCGCCCGCCGCGAGACCGCCGCGCTCACCGCGTTTAAGCCTCCAAATGTACATTGGACTAAAATTTCCCAACCTTACTCGAAATTTTATCCTGCTCCGTCACCAGGTTCACTACGTACACCCCACTTGCCAGATTCTCCATATTGATCTCGGTAGTATAATACCCACCCGCAATCACCTCCGCCGGTTTTTCAAAAACAACTCTTCCTTCCATATCAAACAACCGCAGCACCCCCTTCTTCCCCTTCAGCTGCGCAGCATTCACATGAATCATGTTCCATTGGTGGTTATACCAGGCCTGCATCCAGGCTCCCCTCGTCTCTGGATAGGGGTTGGGGGTAAGGTTTGTGGTTAACGTATCACAAGGACTCCCCACCCATGCCCCGATCTCGTAATCAGGGTTGTTGGGGAGACCGAAGTAGGTTCTTCCTGTACCTAAATTAAAACTGAAAGGTTGAAAGTCGCAGGCCGCACCCAGGCTATCCGGGTAATTGATGACGCTTAGGTTGTTATTGATGGTGGTGAATAATGAATCCGGATACGGAATACTGGCAATTTCATCGCCGGTCGTAATATAAATTTTATTATCCGGAGCCAATTTCATATTTGCCATGGATGCCTCATAACTTGACATTACAGCTATTACCTGTTTGCTTCCTGCTATATTGGTTGCTGTTAAATCAAATTGAAACAACGTGTCATTTTGTCCAGGCTGATTGATAGGAGATTCACTTACAACGTATAACTTGGTGTCGTCTGGTGAAAAAGCGGCCGAAAAATAATATGGATAAGGTGAACCAGGCCTTTCTGTTTCTATAGTCATAGGTTGAGAAAGCTGACCTGTGCAACGGTCGAAATTATATAGCGAAATTAAGCCACGTAAATTTACTGCTGCTAATTTATCCGATAAATTATTAATACAAAGCTGACCCAAATTAGTAGAATTGGTTGCCCCTATATTTTGTGCAGAGTTTAATGAAATCCCGTTCTGATCAACTAAGTATACATAAGTTATATTATTTCCTACTTGACCAATTCCATCCCAGTTCTTAAACAGCACCCACCAATCCCTTCCATTGCCGTGCTGTACAGCTGTAAGTCCATCAAATGCTGGTGTTAGTTGTAAGGCTACATTTTTTTGAATCACCAAACCAGAATCACTATTGGCTTTGTGATTTATTAACGAATAGAACAATCCCGTGTAACCATTAACACCAATTGATAGTATATAGAATAATGAATCATTTTCCGGATAAGGTAGAATTAACATTTCATGATACCATCCTTCACCATTTATACTATCACTATTTTGTACTACAGAATTAAATTTATTATAAGTCTTTGTACGATCTAGAAAATTGTTCTTTTGACCAGTTCCTGAATACAATATTACTCCGTTACTGTCTGCAATTGAAGCTGAAGTACCCCTCCCCTTTAACATTGATTTAAATAGTATAGGATTTGAAGGATTCGTCCAGTTTATTCCAGCACTATCACCAAACAGCCAAAAATTGTTTTTATATTGTGCTTCACCTTTAATTGTAATTAAACTAAAGAGCGATATAGCAAGCAATGTGAATATTGGCATTATAGCTCTCATCTTGCTTTAATCAGTTTTTTAACTCCTATAACTTTATTGTTTTGAAGGAATCTGACAAAGTAACATCCCGGAGGTAGAGATGCAACATTCAATTGAAAAATATTTGTCGAATTGAGAATACAACGTTGTCCAATATCAGAAACTTCAACTGCATCAGGAACTATATCTTTATAAGTAAAACTTACCATATCCATTGCTGGTATTGGAAATAGTGCAACGGTAAAAGAAGTCGGTTCTGAAATATTTAAATGGGCAATTCTTGAGCCTCCGCCTAGCACTCCATCATGCACCTCGTAAAATAGATTGTTTCTAGTTATAAATGCCGCATCACCGGTTGTTAAAGCGTGTAATGTCCCTATTTCGAAGAAATTTGCACTATCTGAATTTGATAATGTAGAGTCTAAAGGCAATATATTAATACCGATACCATATATGTATTTACAGACTTCTTCAATCGAATTGGTGTCTACGATAGCATTTACTAAAGATATTGCTGCGGGATAATCTCCCGATTCAATATAAACTCTTACACTTTCAAATTTTGCAAGATTGCTCTCCAGCGCTTCATTATAGAAACTTTCATAATAGACGTCTGTTGAATCATTCATGTCTATTATACTTGAATTATACTTTATTATCTCGTACAACTTTTGTCTAGAATGATAATTAAACTGTGAAGCATACAATTCTTCATACCTTGCAGTGTCTCGTACTATATAACCGAATGCTAAATTACGTGCAGTTGGATTGGTTATTTC
>JAGOJO010000060.1 GCA_017995075.1 Bacteroidia bacterium
ACCGGCACAAACGGGAAAACAACTACCGTAACATTGTTGCATGCGATGTTCCGTCAGCTCGGGTATAAAACCGGAATGCTGAGTACCGTTCGCAACATGGTGAATGATCTGGAAATTCCGGCTACACATACAACTCCTGATCCGCTGCAGTTAAATGCATTGCTGGCGAAGATGGTGGAAGCAGGTTGTACGCATTGTTTCATGGAAGTTAGTTCGCATGCAGTGGTGCAACATCGTGTGAGTGGTTTGCAATTCGCCGGTGCCATTTTTACCAACATCACCCGCGATCACCTCGATTATCACAAAACATTCGACGAGTATATCCGCGCTAAGAAAGGATTCTTTGATCTCCTGCCTTCCGATGCATTTGCACTGGTGAATGCCGACGACCGCAATCATAAAGTGATGGTGCAGAATACACGCGGCTATATTAAAACCTATAGTGTTAGCGGTGTGGGTGATTATAAAGCAAAAGTACTCGAGAGTTCGGTGTCGGGATTATTACTCAATATCGACGGACAGGATGTGCTTTGTCGCCTGACCGGAAATTTCAATGCCTATAATTTACTTGGTGTGTATGCTACCGGACTTTTGCTGGGAGAGGAAAAACTGCATGTGTTAACTGCACTCAGTACACTCAATGCACCGGAAGGAAGATTTCAGCACATCAGTTCCAGAAATGGCATCACCGGTATTGTGGATTATGCACATACGCCGGATGCCTTGCTCAATGTATTAAAAACAATTCAGGATATCCGCAACGGAAACGAACAGGTTATTACTGTAGTAGGTTGTGGTGGCGATCGTGATCCGGGCAAGCGTCCGCAAATGGCTGCTATCGCTGCTGAACATAGTGACCGTGTAATCCTGACTTCTGATAATCCACGCAGTGAAGAGCCGGATGCCATCATCGCAGAAATGAAGGAAGGTGTCCCTGCTCACTTAATGCGTAAAGTGCTTTCGGTAACGGATCGCCGTGAGGCTGTTCGTACTGCCTGTGCACTGGCTAAGCCCGGCGATATTATTCTGCTTGCCGGCAAAGGCCATGAAAAATACCAGGAAATCAAAGGGGTGAAATATCCTTTTGATGATCATCTCGTGTTGCAAGAATCATTTGAACTCTGTTAAACCATGCTCTATTACCTCTTTGAGTATTTAGATAAAGCCTACGACTTCCCCGGTGCAGGTGTGTTTCGTTACCTCTCGTTCAGAGCGGCAATGGCCATTATTACCTCATTGGTGATTACACTCTTCCTCGGGAAACGGATTATTGCACAACTTCTGCGTTTGCAGGTTGGTGAAACAATTCGCGATCTGGGTCTCGATGGTCAGAAGCAGAAGCAAGGTACGCCTACCATGGGTGGACTGATCATCATCGCGGCGATTCTCATTCCGGTTTTATTGTTTACCAAACTCGATAATGTGTACATCATCATTATGATCGTGAGTACACTCTGGCTTGGCTTTATTGGATTTCTGGATGACTATATCAAAGTATTTAAAAAAGATAAAGAAGGTCTGCGTGCGAAATCAAAACTGATCGGACAAGTGGGTCTGGGATTGATCATTGGTTCCGTACTTTATTTCAGTCCGAATGTAGTTGTACGCGAAAAAGTAGAAAGCGAGCAGATTATTGTTCAGCAACGCAGCAATGTAATCGACGACCTTCGGAATTCAGAAGGAGTATTGTTTTCAGGTGTAAATGCGAAGTCGACACGAACTACTATTCCATTCCTGAAAAACAATGAATTCGATTATGCATCACTCATTGACTGGGCCGGCGAGCACAAGAAATGGATGTTGCCGGTATTGTTTATCCTGATTGTTACATTCATTATCACTGCTGTTTCCAATGGTGCTAATATCACCGATGGTATTGATGGATTAGCCACAGGAACCAGTGCAATCATCGGAACCACGTTGGCGATTTTCGCTTATGTATCCGGTAACACGGTGTTCGCCGATTATCTGAACATCATGTACATTCCCAACACCGGTGAGCTCATGGTATTCATGAGTGCATTTGTGGGAGCCTGTGTAGGTTTCCTTTGGTACAATAGTTATCCCGCACAGGTTTTCATGGGAGATACCGGGAGTCTGGCACTCGGAGGAATCATCGCCGTGTTCGCTGTAGCCGTACGTAAAGAATTACTCATACCGATCATCTGCGGAATCTTCCTCGTGGAAAATTTATCCGTGATGATGCAGGTTAGTTACTTCAAATACACCAAAAAGAAATACGGAGAAGGTCGTCGCATTTTAAAGATGTCGCCGCTTCACCACCACTATCAGAAACTTGGTTACCACGAGTCAAAAATCGTGACCCGCTTCTGGATTGTCGGCATCATGCTGGCGGTACTGAGTGTAGTAACCCTCAAACTTCGTTAATCCCACCCATGAAAACGCTCAACGGAAAAATGGTCATACTCGGTGCTGCAGAAAGCGGTATCGGCTCTGCCATTCTTGCGCAGAAGCTGGGACTCGAAGTATTTGTATCTGATTTTGGAAAGATTGCTGAGAAGTATAAAAAAGAATTGCTGGAGCGTGGCATTCCTTTCGAGGAAGGTCAGCATACCGATGCAAAAATTCTCGATGCTACCGAGGTAGTGAAGAGTCCGGGAATTCCTGATAAGGCACCGATCGTAAAATCACTGCGCAGTGCAGGCGTTCCGGTGATCAGCGAAATTGAATTTGCCGGACGACATACTAATGCGAAGATGATTTGCATCACCGGTACGAACGGGAAAACCACAACCACGATGCTCACGCACCATCTCTTCACGAAGGCAGGATTGAAAGCCGGACTGGGAGGAAACATCGGAAAGAGTTTTGCGCGGCAGGTAGCAGAAGAGCAATTCGATTACTATGTGTTAGAACTTTCCAGTTTCCAGCTGGATGGTTGCAGCACCTTCAAAGCGGATGTAGGCATACTCACCAATATTACACCGGATCACCTCGACAGATACGATTATAAAGTCGAGAATTATATCCAATCGAAGTTTCGTCTCCTGCAAAATCAGGGACCAAACGATGCTTTCATCTACTGCGCCGATGATGAACTCACCAGTCAGGCACTTCAACAGCAATCATTACCCATGCAATGTTATCCCTTCAGCATTAAAAAGAAGGACGGCATGAGCGCGTGGCTCGACAACGATCAACTCTGTATTCAAACCCATAACACACCATTCTCTATGTCTATAAATGAACTGGCCCTTCAGGGAAAACACAATCTTTACAATTCAATGGCGGCAGGTATTGCAGGCCGTCTCTTTGAAATCAGGAAAGATGTTGTCCGTGAAAGCTTCTCCGATTTCGAGAACATCGAACATCGTCTCGAATTCGTGAACAGCGTACACGGTATTGATTTTATCAACGACTCTAAAGCGACCAACGTGAACTCAACCTGGTATGCACTGGAAAGTATGCAACAGCCTACGATCTGGATTGCCGGCGGAGTAGACAAAGGCAATGATTATTCAGAGCTGATGGAGCTGGTGCAGACAAGGGTGAAAGCCATCGTTTGCATGGGTGTGGATAATAAAAAAATTATCGAAGCATTCCGCGAAGTGGTTCCTGTAATTGTAGAAACCGGATCAGCGGAAGAAGCAGTACAAACAGCTTATCGCTTAGGAAAAAAAGGGGATGCAGTATTGCTTTCACCGGCCTGCGCAAGTTTCGATCTCTTCGAAAACTACGAAGACCGCGGACGTAAGTTCAAAGCAGCAGTACGTACACTTTGATTCAACCTGTAGCGGAACCATTCCGTCACACAACACCAATTACACATGACCTGGCTTGAAACCTATTTCAAGGGCGACAGAACCATCTGGCTGATCGTAATACTGCTGAGTATTATGAGTATCCTTGCCGTGTATAGTTCGACCGGTACACTTGCTTACAAGTACCAGTCGGGGAATACAGAGTACTATCTTTTCAAACACGGTATCATCATGATCCTGGGGTTTGCGCTGATGTATATGGGTCATTTTGTGAAGTACACCTTTTACGCACGCATTGCGAATATTGCAATTCTGGTAGCGATTCCATTGTTATTTCTTACTCTGCTGATGGGTAGTAATATCAATGAAGCAAGTCGCTGGCTTACTCTTCCGATCATCGGTTTGTCGTTCCAGACATCTGACTTCGCGAAGGTGGCATTGATTCTTTATGTAGCGCGGATGTTATCGAAGAAACAGGATAACATCAAGGATTTCAAAAGTGCCTTCGTGCCGATTATTATTCCGGTAGGACTGGTTTGCGGATTGATTCTTCCTGCTAACTTCTCCACCGCAGCTGTATTGTTTACCACCTGTATCATTCTCATGTTCATCGGCCGTATCAGTGTTAAATTCATTGCGTATCTGATCGGCATTGCGATTTCCTTGTTCGCCATTTTCCTGATTGTTGCTTATCTCACCGGTTACCAGGGACGTATTGAAACCTGGAAAGCACGTATTGAAAATTTCAGTGAAGGCAAGGAGGAAGGAAACTATCAGGTAGAACAGGCAAAAATTGCGATCGCTACAGGTGGAATACTCGGGAAAGGTCCGGGTAACAGCGATCAGCGAAATTTTCTTCCGCATCCATACTCTGATTTCATCTTCGCCATCATCGTTGAAGAATACGGAATGATTGGCGGATTGTTTATCGTCTTTCTATACCTGCTGCTCTTCTACAGAGCCTTGCAGATAGTCAAGCGAACGGAACGGGCCTTCGCTGCACTGATCACCATCGGATGCGCATTCAGTCTCGTGTTCCAGGCGCTGATCAACATGGCTGTTGCTGTGAATTTATTTCCGGTAACCGGTCAGCCACTTCCTATGCTCAGTATGGGAGGTACCTCCATTTGGTTTACCAGTGCTGCATTAGGTATCATACTTAGTGTAAGCAGTGAAATAGATAAAACAGAAGCAGAAACAGCGAACAATGTCGCCCTCGCCTGAAACAACAACACGGGTCATCATCAGTGGTGGCGGTACCGGAGGACATATCTTCCCGGCTATCGCAATCGCCAATGCTTTGCGTGCCATTGATCCCGCCATTCAGTTGTTGTTTGTAGGAGCCGAAGGTAAAATGGAGATGGAAAAAGTACCTGCTGCAGGATACAGCATCAAAGGATTACCCATTGCCGGCATCAAACGCGAATTCAGTCTCGATAACCTTTCATTTCCATTAAAGCTCCTTCGCAGTCTCTCCAAGGCAGGCGACATCATAAAAGATTTTAACCCTCAGGCGGCAGTAGGAGTAGGAGGATATGCCAGCGGACCATTGCTCTACATGGCCTCACGGCGAGGCATACCCGCACTTGTACAGGAGCAGAATTCTTTTCCCGGCATCACCAACAAAATGCTCGCCCGTAAAGCAAAAAAGATCTGCGTAGCCTATGAAGGCATGGATCGTTTTTTTCCTGCTGAGAAAATTGTTTTCACCGGCAATCCTGTCAGGGAAGACATCAAACAAATCGACGGAAAAAGGGCTGAAGCTGCGGCCTTCTTCGGAGTAGATCCGGGCAAACGGACATTGCTCGTTGTTGGAGGATCACAAGGAGCAAGAAGTATAAACAAAGCCATGCGCGACGGATTAAATGAAATCGCTGCTGCAGGAATACAACTCATCTGGCAGACAGGAAAACCATTTCATCCCGAAGCAAAACAAGCTGTTGATGCATTGAATAATCCCGGTATCCGCGTATTTGACTTCATCACCCGAATGGACCTCGGATATGCCATCGCCGACGCTGTAGTAGCACGCGCAGGAGCATCCACCGTATCGGAACTTTGCATAGTAAAAAAGCCCGCCATCCTCGTGCCATTGCCCACCGCAGCAGAAGATCATCAGACAAAAAACTGCATGGCATTGGTAGAGCGTAATGCCGGACTCCTCGTGAAAGATGATCAGGCAGCAGGACGACTTGTCAGCGAAGCCATCCGACTCATCAACGATGAACAATTATGCCATCAGCTGGCAGAAAACATTGCACCATTGGCACGACCCGATGCAGCCCAACAGATTGCACGCGAAGTACTCGCCATGATTAAAAAATAAGAAGAAGTGAAACAGGTAAACTGGGAACAAACGGAACAAGTCTTCTTCCTCGGAATAGGAGGGATAGGCATGAGTGCGCTTGCCCGTTATTTTCTCGCAGCAGGGAAAAAAGTAGCCGGCTACGACCGTACTTCCACACCGCTTACCGATTCATTACGCGCAGAGGGAATGGAGATTCACTTTGAAGATGATATTCAGCGTATCCCCGCCTCGTTTTTAGATCCGGATAAAAAATCAAATACCATTGTAGTTCTCACACCGGCGATTCCCGCATCACATAGTGAACTCAATTATTTCCGTGAACATCATTTTCAAATGCTGAAACGCTCACAGGTGCTCGGACTTCTCACCTCCGGACAAACCACCTACGGCGTAGCAGGTACACACGGTAAAACAACTACTTCAAGTATACTGGCGCATATTCTCCACACTGCAGGACGCAACTGCACAGCATTTCTCGGAGGAATCAGTGTAAACTTCGGCTCCAATTTACTCTTAGGAAAACCGAATGCTGCGCATCATGAAATCGTAGTAGAAGCCGACGAATTTGACCGATCCTTCCTGACTTTATTTCCTGCTGCTGCCATCATTACCAGCATGGATGCAGATCACCTCGACATCTACGGAAGCAAGGAAGATATGCAACAAACATATCGTGATTTTGCCGCACAGGTGCAGGAGTTCATCATTGTAAAACATGGTCTCCAGCCCGGCAACACCAAGGCCCGGCAGATCACCTACAGTATAACTGATAAACACGCCGATTACCGCGGAGAAAAGATTTCGGTAACAGATGGCCGTTATAAATTCGACCTCGTTACGCCGGGTTATGTCATAGAAGGACTCACCCTCGGACTTCCCGGACGCCACAACGTAGAGAATGCCGTTGCAGCATCTGCACTCGCCCTCGAATGCGGAGTAGACATGCTCAGTATCAAAGATGCGCTTGCAGGATATACCGGAGTGCAACGCCGATTCGAATACCATGTACGCACAGCATCAACGGTTTACATCGACGATTACGCTCATCATCCCGAAGAGCTCAGCGCCGCCATCTTATCAGCCCGCGAACTTTATCCCGGAAAAAAAATTGCAGCCGCCTTTCAGCCACATCTCTTCACCCGCACCCGCGATTTTGCCGATGGATTTGCCGAAAGTCTGAGTCTGCTCGACACCCTTTATCTCCTCGACATCTACCCGGCACGCGAAGAACCGATACCCGGCGTAGATTCAAAAATGATACTCGACAAAATCACGCTCAGCGACAAACAGATCGTCAGCAAAGAACAACTCATACAATCGCTCCGCCAACGCAAGCCCGAAGTATTTCTCACCCTCGGAGCCGGCGATATTGATCAACTGGTACAACCTGTAAAAAAACTCCTGGAAACAGCATGAAAACGAAAATAAACTTCCGGAAGATTTTCACCATTGCCGGGTGGACCGTCCTCGCCGCCGGTGTCATGGTACTGCTTGGATTTGTCAGCCACGAACAGGACGTACTTCGTTGCTCCGGTATCGTTATACACATGGATGGAGATCTCGGACATGAATTTGTGGACCATCAGGAGATCATTCAACTTGTTAACAGCAAAGGAAAAGTTACCGGAAAACCCATCGGAACGATTAACACTTCACTGTTAGAAAAAATAATTTTAACCAACCCTTTCGTAGAGAGCGTAGAAGTATATTCAGCGATTGGTGGAAAACTGCATATAGACCTCGTGCAGCGCAACCCGATTGTACGAATTGTGAATAAAAACGACGAGCAGTTTTATATCGACCAGACGGGCACATTTATGCCTGTATCAGATCGTTACACACCTCCGGCACTGGTAGCTAACGGGTATATTTTCAACACCTATGCGGAGTTGAAGGTAGGGTACCGGTTTCAGTCGAAAGACACCACTCAGGCACAATTGCCGCGCACAATCGAGCAGGTTTACGCGCTGGCAAGGTTCATTGAGGCAGATACTTTCTGGTCGGCCAATGCTGAACAGATCTACGTGAATGAACAACAGGAGCTGGAATTGATCCCCCGATTTGGCGATCACCGGATCCTGGTTGGTGATACCACAGCGATGGCTGACAAGTTCAACCGGCTGATGGTTTTTTACCGTGATGGCCTGAACAAGACAGGCTGGAATAATTATAATCTGATCAACCTGAAATTCAAAGGCCAGGTTGTTTGCACAAAAACGAATTAACAGATGGAGCATTCAGGGATCATCGTAGGGCTTGATATCGGAACCACAAAGATTGCCGCAATTGTTGGCAAGAGGAATGAGCATGGCAAAGTGGAAGTCATGGGTCTTGGTCGTTCCGAGTCGCTGGGCGTAATGCGCGGCATGGTAGCGAATATTGAGAAAACTGTTGCCTCCATCAAGGAAGCGGTTGCTGAGGCGGAAGCAAAATCGGGTGTGGAAATCAGTGATGTTCATGTGGGCATTGCAGGTCAGCACATCAAGAGTATGCAGCACCGTGGAATGATCACCCGCACCAATATCAACGATGAGATCAGCCGCAAGGATATTGATGCGATCATCAAAGACATGTACAAACTGGCGATGCCTCCGGGAGAAGAAATCATTCACGTGATTCCTCAGGAGTATATCGTCGACAATGAGCAGGGAATCAAAGATCCGATTGGTATGTCGGGTATTCGTCTTGAAGCGAATTGTCATATCATTACCGGATTGATCACTGCTGCGAATAATATCCAGAAGTGTGTGACCAAGGCCGGACTTAAAACCGTCGATATCATTCTTGAACCACTCGCATCTGCAGAGGCTGTACTCACCGAAGAGGAGAAAGAAGCCGGTGTAGTGCTGGTGGATATTGGTGGTGGTACAACGGATATCGCGATTTTTCAGGATGGCATCATCCGTCACACAGCTGTTATTCCTTTTGGCGGTAATGTGATCACGGAAGATATCAAGGAAGGTTGTTCGATCATTCGCAATCAGGCTGAATTGCTGAAAACGCGTTTCGGTTCTGCACTGGCGAAACAGATGAAGGACAATGAAATTGTTTCGATTCCGGGATTACGCGGTCGCGAACCGAAAGAGATCTCTGTGAAAAATCTGGCGTCGATTATTCAGGCGCGGATGGAGGAGATCATCGAGAGTGTTTACTATGAAATCAAGAGTTCCGGCTTTGAAAAGAAACTCATTGCAGGAATCGTTATCACCGGTGGAGGATCACAGTTGAAACATGTGACGCAGCTGGTGGAATATATAACGGGAATGGATACCCGCATCGGATATCCGAATGAGCATCTCGGAAAAGGAATGGAAGAAGTGAAGAGTCCGATGTACGCTACAGGTGTTGGTCTGGTGATCAAAGGCCTGCAGGAACTCGAACGCGAACGGAAAAATACAGGAGCAACTACTACAGCTCCAACCCCTACAGAACCACAAAAACCCGCCGGAAATCCCTGGTGGAAGAATCTTTTCAACTCTGAAATTCTCGGAGACGATAAAGACGAAAAACTATAAACCTTACCTCAGAAAAAAAATAATCACCATAACCATGAACCAGCAAGAATTTCCCAATCAGAAACCTTCGTTGATCCCGTTTGATATGGACAAGGAGCAGCCTTCGATCATTAAAGTGATCGGTGTAGGCGGTGGCGGCAGCAATGCAGTGAATCATATGTTTCGTCAGGGCATCAAAGGCGTTGACTTTATTGTTTGTAATACCGATGCAAAAGCACTCGCGATAAGTCCGGTTCCTACCCGTATTCAATTAGGCCCGGGTCTCACACAGGGAATGGGTGCAGGCGCAATTCCTGAAGTTGGAAAGCGTGCCGTAATTGAGAACGTAGATGAATTGAAAGGTATCCTTTCTGATAATACACGTATGGCTTTTGTTACTGCCGGAATGGGTGGTGGTACAGGAACTGGTGCGGCGCCGATCATTGCAGGAATCGCTAAAGAACTGGGCATCCTCACTGTAGGTATTGTCACTGTTCCGTTTGCTTTTGAAGGCAGAAAGCGTAAGTTGCAGGCAGAAGCAGGTATCGAAGAGATGAAGAAGAGTGTAGATGCATTGCTGATTATCTGCAATGATAAACTCCGCGAAATTCACGGTAACCTGAACCTCACCGTGGCGTTTGGTCATGCAGATGATGTATTGACAGTTGCTGCGAAGAGCATTGCTGAGATTATCACCAATACCATGCATATCAGTACTGACTTTGCGGATATCCAAACCGTTATGAAGGACAGTGGTGTGGCAATCATGGGTTCTGCAACTGCAGAAGGAGATGGCCGTGCGGTGCGTGCTGCAGAAGCTGCGCTGGATTCACCATTGCTGAATGATAATGTAATTGAAGGTGCGAGTTATATTCTGTTGAATATTACCAGCGGAAATTCAGAGGTGACAATGGATGAAGTAGGTGATATCAATGAGTTTATTCAGTCACAGGCCGGACAAACTGCTGATATCATTATGGGTATTGGTAAGGATGAAACACTGGGCGACAAAGTTGCGGTGACTGTTATTGCTACCGGTTTCAAAACAGGTGAGCAAAAACAGGCGATCAGCAGTGTACCTGAAAAAATCGTTTACCCTTTGAACCCTGAGCCGGTAAATACTACCGTTGCAGAAGTAAAAACTCCGGTAGCTCCTGCTGCACCAGCTGCTCCTGAAATGAAAGAGGAAGTAAAGCCGGAATCTCCAGCAGAGCCTTTTGTTTTTATCCGTAATGAAGAAGTGAGCTACCAACGCTCTGAAATCACTTCTGAGATGAATAATTTTGAGGAAGAAATTTCAGCTTCAGCCAGCGAAAGCGGAGTGTTTGAACTCGAGTTTCCGGTTGAAGAGGAAATGACACTTATCGTGACACCTCAACAGGAGCCGGTACAACAAACACCGGTGATGGAAGAAGAGAAAGAGGAAACTATCCGTTATGAACTTCCTACTCCTTCTTATGGTCAGGTGAATGCGAGTCAGTCGCAGCCAATGACTCCGGAAGAAGAGATGTACCGCAATTCCCGCGAGCGTATCATGCGTTTGCGTGAAGTGAGCCTTCGTCTGAATTCTCCATCGGGTGTGGCTGATATGGAAAAAGAGCCTGCTTACAAGCGTCGCAATATCAAATTAGAAAATACGCCGGCTTCAGGTGATAGCAATGTATCACGTTATACATTGGCAATGGATGAATCTCAGAATAAACCGGAGATTCGTTCTAATAATACATTCCTTCACGATCGTGTAGATTAATTGATAGCTATGAGCCTCGAACAACAAATAATGGCCGATCTCAAAGCGGCAATGCTGGCAAAGAATGAAGCCGGGTTACGTGCAATCCGCGCGATCAAGTCGGCAATCCTTCTGGCTAAAACCAGCGGCGGTGGCGAATTGAAACCGGAGGACGAAGTGAAGATGTTGCAGAAACTAGTGAAGCAGCGTCAGGAGTCAATTGAGATCTATAAAACGCAGAACAGAGATGATCTTGCGAAGCCTGAAATGGAAGAAGTAGAAATCATTTCAAAATATTTACCTGCCATGATGAGTGAAGAAGAGGTGCGTGAGGCTGTGAAAGCGGCTATCAGCAGTACCGGTGCTTCTTCACCTGCTGAAATGGGTAAGGTGATGGGAGTAGTGACCAAACAACTGGCCGGTAAAGCAGATAATAAATTGGTATCGGCATTAGTGAAAGAATTGTTGAGTCAGTAATTGTTTTCATCTGTTATTATAAAGAGCCCGGACCTGTAAGTCCGGGTTTTTTAATTTTATTTTAATTGAACCGTAACTTTATTTTTTTCTCTTCGTACATATAAGGTTGCCCACCTCTTCTTTTTATCGATTCAGGGCCCTTTTAAGACTGTTTTCGTGTGTTTTCGGGGCTGTTTGAAGCTTCATATTTCCACTGCAGATTAAGGAGCTGATTCCGAAACCAAACATGTAAGATTTACGTAAGAAAAGGTGCAAAAAGTGTCACACGGCACTAAAACCTGATTGAGAATGTTGCGAAATGTTAATGTGATGAGGACAGCGGGATTATTCCTGCTCCTTTTAACCGGTCTTGGCCGGACAGTGAGTGCGCAAGCTCCTGTTGCCGGTATCGATGCGAACGATACAATTGTATGCGTAGGAAATTCAATTTCATTTACGGATATCTCTGTGCCCGGTGGTGCAGCGATTACCGGATGGAACTGGACGTTTGGTGATGGCGGCAGTAGTATTGCACAGAATCCTTCCTATGCGTATACTGTCGGTGGTAATTACACTGTGCAGTTGATTGTAACCGATGCATTGGGAAATAAGGATACTGCTACGCAGGCCATTTTTGTGCTGTTGGCGCAGGCGGTCAACAATACGATTCGTATCTGTTCGCCGCAAACCACTACTACTATTATTGCGGTTGATCCGAATATAACCGGAGTAAGTGGTACGTGGTTTTCTGCTTCTTCGGCGGTGATTGCAAGTCCTGCCAATGATACAACTCTTGTTTCGAATCTGGTGAGCGGTACTTATTTGTTCTTCTGGGTTGTTTCCGACGGAACATGTAGTGATGCGGATCAGGTTACAGTAATTGTAGATCAGCCGGTAACCGTGAATGCGGGTCCAGATCAGCAGATTTGTACTACACCGGGCACTGCTACAATGGCTGCTTCAAATCCTGCTCCGGGTACCGGGGTTTGGTCAACCACTAGCACCGCTACAATTGCTAATCCTGCCAACAGAAATACTACTATCTCTAATTTAAATGCTGCCGGTACATACGTTTTTGTATGGTCCGTTACCAATGGTGCCTGCGTGACCCGCGATACCATGAATATCGTAGTGACGTCACCGGTAGTTCCGAATCCGGGTCCTGATCAGAGTGTTTGTTCGAATCCGGGTACTGCTACACTGGCTGCTACAGCTCCTGCTCAGGGAACCGGTGCATGGAGTACTTCTTCTTCTGCAGTGATCGCATCGCCTTCAAGTAATACAAGCGCTGTAAGTGGTCTAACTACGGCAGGTACATATACTTTTGTATGGACCATTACCAACGGAGCCTGCGTTACGCGCGATTCAATGGATATTGTGGTGACAACACCAGTTACTGCGAATGCCGGTGCTGATATTCAGATTTGTACTTCTACTGCACAAGGAACTTTAACTGCTACTAATCCAGCTCCCGGTTCGGGAACATGGTCTGCTGTTTCTTCAGGTACTATCGTTTCTCCGAATAATCCGACTACACTCGTTACCGGTTTAAATACCGCGGGTACTTATAATTTTGTGTGGACCGTTACTAATGGTCCTTGTGTTACCAGAGATACCGTTTCTATTGTAGTGAGTGCACAGGTCGTTGCTGCGGCAGGTGCTGATCAGCGATTCTGTACTACTTCTACGGCGACTGTGACAGGGAATAATCCTTCTCCGGGTACAGGCGCGTGGACAACAACCGGCTCTGCAACGATTGCTACTCCGAATGCATCTACTTCAGCAATCAGTAATCTGGCGTATGGTCAGAATACTTTTGTTTATACCATTACCGTGGGTGCTTGCGTTTCCAGAGATACCATCGTGATCATTCGTGATTCATTGGTGACGGCAAATGCAGGTCCTGATCAGAATATTTGTGAGTCTCAGACTTCTATTACTATGGCCGGAAATAATCCTGCGCCGGGTACCGGACTCTGGACAAAATTAAATGGCGGTACTATTACTACGCCTTCAAGTCCTACTACAACAATTACTGCACTGACACCTGGTACGCACGTTTTTGTGTGGACCGTTACCAATGGAACCTGCGTATCGAGCGATACAATGAGTGTGGTTGTGAGTATTCAGATTCCATCCAATGCAGGTCTCGACCAGCAGATTTGTCAGGGTGGTACTGCTACCTTATCTGGAAATAATCCTATTCCTGCTTCCGGTTTGTGGACTACCACTTCGTCGGCAGTGATCGCTTCGCCTTCAAGTCCGTCGACTAACGTTAGCGGCTTTACGAATGCGGGGACTTATATATTTGTATGGACTGTTACCAACGGTGCCTGTGTTCTTCGTGATACTGCACGGGTAACCGTCGATTCATTAATTGCAGCGAATGCCGGTCCCGATCAGAATCTTTGTAATGTATCAGTTGCTACCATGGCTGCTAATACACCTGCTTCCGGTAGTGGCTTGTGGACATCATTCGGCACCGCTGTTGTAACTACTCCTGCAAGTGCTGTGAGTGGAATTACTGCGCTTGCTTATGGAAATAATACGTTTGTATGGACTATTACCAATGGTAGTTGTACGAGCAGAGATACAGTTGTTATACGTCGCGATTCTTCTGTGACTGCCAATGCAGGTCCTGATCAGGCGATTTGTTCAAGTCCGGGCACTGCAGTGATGGCGGCCAATACACCTTCTTCCGGAAGCGGTGTGTGGACAACCACTTCTTCTGCAGTAATCGCCAATGCTTCTTCGCCTACAACTGCGGTGAGTGGTATGTCGACTGCAGGTACCTATACATTTGTCTGGACGATCTCCAATGGCGCTTGTGTAACGAGAGATACAATTCAGATAGTCGTGAGTCAGGCTGTGACCGCGAATGCAGGTCCGGATCAGATTTTATGTAACGTGACTTCTGCAACCCTCTCCGGAAATAATGCTGCGCCGGGAACAGGAACGTGGACAACTACTTCGTCTGCTGTTATCGTTGCAGCGAATAACCCGAATTCTGCAGTGAATAACCTGGTGGCCGGTACATATACATTTGTATGGACTATCGTAAATGGATCATGTACAAGTCGTGATACAGTTTCAATCCGCGTTGATTCACTCGTAACAGCCAATGCAGGACCTGATCAGGGTGTTTGCGCAGGAACAACGGTGACAATGTCGGCGAATGCACCTGGTCTTGGTAGTGGTATCTGGACTGCTTTGAATGGTGGTACTATTACCAACAGCAGCTCTCCATCTACAACTATTACCGGATTATCAATCGCCGGTACTTACTCTTTTGTTTGGACAATTACGAATAGCTCTTGTATTTCCCGCGATACTGTTACAATTACTGTAGATGCAGTGGTTGTAGCTAATGCAGGTTCTGATCTGCAACTTTGTGATGTGACTTCTACTTCGTTGAGTGGAAACAATGCAGCACCCGGTACCGGATTATGGAGTACAACTTCTTCGGCTGTTATTGCAGTTCCTTCAAGTCCTACCTCTGCTATTTCCGGTTTGATTGCCGGTTCGTATTCCTTCGTATGGACAATTACAAATGGCGCTTGTCAAACCACCGATACTGTAGAGGTAACTGTTGATTCACTCGAAGCAGCAGCAGCCGGTCCCGATCAGCAGGTTTGTCAGGGAAGTACAGTGACGATGGCAGCAAATGCATCTACATTGGGAGTTGGTCTATGGACAGATCTCAATGGTGGTGTGATTGCCAATCCAAATTCAGAAACAACAACTATTACCGGATTAAACAACGCCGGTACATATTCATTCGTGTGGACCATCGTGAACGGAGTTTGTATCAGCACTGATACGATTACGATCACTGTCGATTCACTTCCTGTAGCAAATGCCGGAACAGATCAACAACTCTGTAATGATGCAACTGCAACTCTTGCTGCGAATGCACCATCGCCCGGAAGCGGAATATGGTCAACTACTTCTTCAGCGGTTATTACTACACCAACCGATGAAAACTCAGGAGTGACGGGGTTAGTAACCGGTACCTATCAGTTTGTATGGACCATCACCAACGGTACTTGTACCAGCAGTGATACAGTAGAAATATTTATCGATTCACTCGAAGTGGCAGCAGCCGGTCCTGATCAGCAGGTTTGTCAGGGAAGTACAGTGACGATGGCAGCGAATGCATCTACATTGGGAGTTGGTCTATGGACAGATCTCAATGGTGGTGTGATTGCCAATCCAAATTCAGAAACAACAACTATTACCGGATTAAACAACGCCGGTGCATATTCATTCGTGTGGACCATCGTGAACGGAGTTTGTATCAGCACTGATACGATTACGATCACTGTCGATTCGCTTCCTGTAGCGAATGCCGGAACAGATCAACAACTCTGTAACGATGCAACAGCAACTCTTGCTGCGAATGCACCATCACCCGGAAGCGGATTATGGTCTACTACTTCTTCAGCGGTAATTACTACACCAACCGATGAAAATTCTGGAGTATCAGGATTAGTAACCGGTACTTACCAGTTTGTATGGACCATCACCAACGGTACTTGTACCAGCAGTGATACAGTAGAAATATTTATCGATTCACTCGAAGTGGCAGCAGCCGGTCCTGATCAGCAGGTTTGTCAGGGAAGTACAGTGACGATGGCAGCGAATGCATCTACATTGGGAGTAGGTCTATGGACTGATCTCAACGGTGGTGTGATCGCCAATCCAAATTCAGAAACAACTACTATAACCGGATTAAATAATGCCGGAACATATTCATTCGTATGGACCATCGTGAACGGAGTTTGTATCAGCACTGATACGATTACCATCACTGTCGATTCATTGGAAGTAGCACTTGCAGGAACTGATCTTGCTATGTGTGATACTTTTGATACAGCACTTTCAGCGAATACACCTTCAATTGGTGCCGGACAATGGACTACCTCCGGAACTGCAACTTTTGCACTCGATACTGATCCAAGTACCATCGTTAGTAATTTATCGTATGGCGACAATGAACTGATCTGGACAATCACGAACGGTTCATGTCAATCTTCCGATACTCTACATATTGTTGTCGACTCATTGATTCTAGCGAATGCCGGATTCGATCAGCTGGTTTGTCAAGGTGATGTAGTGAATTTAACAGCGAATGCACCTGCATCCGGTTCCGGTTTATGGACTGCATTGGATGGAGCAATTGTAGCTACTCCTAATTCAGCGGCAACAACAGCCAGTGGATTGCTCAATGCTGGTCTTTATAGTTTTGCATGGACCATTACCAACGGTGCCTGCGTCAGCAGTGATACCTTGGTAATTGTGACTGATAGTATCGAAGCAGCACTTGCCGGTCCTGATCAGGCCCTTTGTGAAACACAAACAACTACTAACCTTGCTGCGAATACACCAAATCTTGGTTTTGGAACATGGTCGACAACAAGTTCAGCAGTTATCGATAATGTGAATGATCCCAATACGTTGATTTCAGGTCTGGCAATTGGTACTTATGATTTCATTTGGACAATTGTTAACAGTACCTGTACTTCAACTGATACTGTGACGATCACTGTGTCTGCCTTGTCAACACCATCCAATGCCGGTGCTGATCAACAAGGTTGCGCAGATCTTGCCTTCGCACTGAATGGTAATGTGCCATTGGTGGGAACCGGAGCCTGGTCTTCACTCGGAACAGCAACGGTCGATAATCCGGCTAGCGAAACTTCTACAGTAAGTAATCTGGTTACCGGTATCAATGAATTTGTGTGGACCATCACAAATGGTGCCTGCAGTTCATCGGATACAGTAATTATTTTGGTATATCCATTGCCGTTAGCTGACGCCGGTGCAGATCAGTTTGTTACCAGCGGGACACTTGTCACTCTGGGAGGGTCTCCTGCAGCTTCCGGTGGAACAGGATCTTATTCTTATCAATGGACTCCGGGCGGTGCATTAAATGATAGTGCAATTGCCAATCCGGATGTAACCATCAATGCTACATCTACATTTATACTCACAGTGACGGATAGTCTGGGTTGCAGCGCATCCGATACTATTACCATCTGGGTGAATAATCCGCCCGATGCCCAAAACGATACCACAACTACTCCGGAAGATACTGCTGTAACAGTGGATATTCTTTTGAACGATGCTGATCCTGATAATAACCTGGATACATTGAGCGTAGCAGTATTGCAGGGGCCGTTTAACGGTACTGTATTAATTGGTGCAGGTGGAGTACTAACGTATACGCCTAACCCCAATTATTATGGTCCTGATTCGCTCTTTTATACTGTTTGTGATAGCGGTATTCCGGTTTATTGCGACAGTGCCTGGGTGTTCTTTAACATAACTCCTGTAAATGATGCACCGATTGCACTAGACGATACAGCTTCAACACCTGAAGATAGTTGTGTGCAGATCGCTATTCTCGCAAATGATTCTGATATAGAAAATATGATGGTGAATGGTTCACTGGTAATTCTTACCGGACCTTCAAACGGAACAGTAAGTATCGATACACTGAATGGTATTCTGACCTATTGTCCTGATTCGAATTTTGTAGGTGCGGACACACTCGTGTATATGATTTGTGATTCCGGTTTCCCATTGCCCGGATTATGTGATACCGCTCTCGTGGTGATCAATGTTCTTTCAGAGAATGATCCGCCGATAGCAGTAAGTGATACCGCATACTTATGTTCAGGTGATGCTGCATTCGTTCCGGTACTTACTAATGATTATGATCCGGAAGGAGATACACTCACCTTAAGTGTGTTGATTCCACCGGTGAATGGAAATGCAGTGATTACACCAACACAAGAAATTATCTACTCATCTAACCCGGGCACTACCGGATGGGATAGTTTGCAATATGTGGTCTGCGATCAGCAAACACCTGCAGGATGTGATACGGCCTGGTTATTTGTATATGTTCATCCAACACCGCAGATTTCAGCAGTCGTTACAGATGTACTCTGTGCCGGAGATAGTACCGGTGCGATTGATGTGACGATGAATCCAACAGGTACCTATACATTCAACTGGTCGAATGGATCAGTGGATGAAGACATAGATAGTCTGACGGCAGGTGAGTATATCCTGACTGTAATTGATTCGAACGGTTGTATTGTCGTATTGACGGATACAGTGTTTGGTCCGGCTAATCCTTTAACTGTGTTTGCCGTTCCGACAGATGTATTGTGCTATGGTGATTCAACTGGTAGTATTGATATCCAGGTGATCGGTGGAACAACACCGTATGCTTACTCCTGGGATAATGGTAGTACCGATGAAGATATCGACTCGCTCTTTGCGGGAACGTATAATGTCTTAATTACTGATTCAAACGGATGTACCTTGAGCAGTCCGGCAACCGTGAATGGTCCAGTGACTCCGCTCTCTGTTACGTTGACTTCTTCCGATGTATTCTGCGGTGGTGATAGTACCGGTGCAATCAGTACTTCTGTTACGGGTGGTACTCCAGGCTATGTACTCTCGTGGAGCAATGGCGTTACTGATTCATTGAATACGCTGTTGCCGGCAGGTACTTATACATTGACCGTGACCGATACCAATGGTTGTACACTCAGCCTGACTGATACCATCTTTGATACCAATCCTGCGATTACACTCTCTGCTACTGTGGTTGAACCTCATTGTCTGAGTGGTGTAACCGGTAGTATAGCAGTAGCAGGTGGAGGCGGACTTGCTCCTTTAACTTATCTCTGGAGTAACGGCGATACATTAACAACAATCGATACACTCGCTGCCGGTGGTTATCAGTTAACCATCACTGATGCTAACGGATGTACAC
>JAGOJO010000061.1 GCA_017995075.1 Bacteroidia bacterium
GTGTAATAGATTTAAATACACTTACTGAGATAAAGCGGATCAAAGTTGGATGGCAACCACATTCAATTGCTATAGATGAAATAAAAAGAGTTGTTTATATTTCGAATAGGAATTTCTCCGGAGGGCCGGCACCACACCATGCCACAGCGTGCGCCGGAAAGAATGGCTATTTGTCGATTATCGATCTGAACACATTGGAAAGAGTCGCCGACTTTAAACCTGAAGTAAGTGTTGATCCATACGCGATAGGAGTCAGAGTGAAGCCATAATCTTTAACTGTTTTGGGAGGTAAGTGGATTGGAGGAATTTTGTCTATTCTCTTCAACACCACTGGTGATACTTACATTCAAATCCTAATCTTTATCATATTTAGAACTCGAGCTGAATATGTGGAAGTGTTTAATGTAACTTTGTTCAACTAAACACACTCCGATGGTCAATTTAAAAAGCATTCAGACTGAAGTTGACGCTGCATATTTGTACGGATGTCTTGCCGCGCACGAAGAAGATCAGGTTATCGCAGGGGTTTTTCGTCAGATGAGTGAGATAGAAAAGAGTCACGCTGATGCATTTTTAAAGAAGAGTGGATTATCTGCCTCTGCCATGCCTCCGCCTTCAACACGGGCACGATTTCTAAACCGGATGGGCAGTTGGTTTGGATATGATTTTGTGTTAGGAATTTTAATGGATACGGAAAAGAGTTTGTCAAATGCAATTCTCGTAGGTAAACGGCAACAAAGTATACCAATAACCGGAGCGGAAACGAATCACGTAAAGATTCTCAACTCCATACTCGAAAGAGAAAAGGGTGTATCTGCCACTTCAATCGCACGCTTCGAACGGAGGCACCGGTCAGTAGGAGGAAACGCCTTACGTGCTGCAGTATTAGGAGGGAACGATGGACTCGTATCTAACTTTAGTTTAGTGATGGGAGTAGCGGGCGCATCGGCAAACCAGGATCCAGTCTTGCTAGCCGGAATGGCCGGATTACTTGCAGGAGCATTAAGTATGTCGTTAGGTGAATGGATCTCTGTCAGAAGTTCACAGGAGTTATACGAAAACCAGATGCAACTCGAGATGGATGAACTTGAGTCAAACCCTGAAGGAGAACAGAAAGAGTTAGCGTTAATCTACATCACCAAAGGAATTCCTGAAGAACAGGCACACAAGATGGCAGCAGAAGTCATGTTAGATAAAACTGCAGCGCACGAAGTATTGACCAGAGAAGAGTTAGGAATCAATCCCGAAGAGTTAAAAGGAAGTGCAATGGAAGCCGCTCTCTATTCATTCTTCTTTTTCGCCGGAGGAGCCATCTTACCCATCATTCCTTTTTTCTTTATGGATGGAATACAGGCAATAATTGCTTGCGCCAGCCTCAGCGCGTTGGGGTTATTTCTGATAGGAGCAGCTATCACATTGTTCACAGGAAAGTCGGTTTGGTATTCAGGTTTCCGGCAGGTGATCTTCGGACTACTTGCAGCAGCCATCACATTTGGAATCGGAAGATTAATTGGAGTCAGCATCACCTAGTACATGAACGATATTATTGTTTTCGATGGCTATTGTAATTTTTGTTCAACGTGGGTAGATTTTATATTAAAGCGGGACAAGAGAAAGCGATTTCTGTTTACTGCTTCACAATCTGAAAAAGGAAAGGAGTTGCTTCAGCATCGAAAGATCGAAGACGCAGAAACTGTTTTATTAATTACCGGAGTACAGGTTTATTATCGGTCAACTGCAGCAATTCGGATTTTATCCGGACTTGGTAAAGGATGGCGATTGGCAATGATTTTATTAGTCATCCCCAAATTTGTCAGAGATCCTGTATACACATTTATCGCGGCCCGAAGACGTCGGTGGTGGGGAACAAGAAATGAATGCCGCCTTCCATCTGCAGATGAGCAGGATCGGTTTTTATAGTGGTTTCAGATACTTACCGGGGAGTAGCAGGTATTCAGAAGATAGATTGTGAACTTTGGATACAAAGAAGAGGAGCAAGGTAAGGGATATTAAAAAGGCTGCTGAAATGTTGGATATGGATCAGGAATACGTTGCAAAGTCTATGGCATTTTTTAGGGTTCATCATAATGATTTTCAGTAGGTTGCAGACGGTCCGCGAGGTTTAATACCTAACAGGTCGCGCTGGGGTGGAGATTGGATCAGAATTAGCAGGATTTTTGCCGGTTTTCGTTCCCTTTTTGTGGCAAAAATTGGCCATTAATGCGTTGTTATGCAATTATTTATGGACGGTCCGCGAGGTCTAATACCTAACAGGTCACCCTTGAGTGTAGGTTGGAGTCGAAGTCGTCGGGTTTTAATCGGTTTTCGTTCACTTTTCGTGGCAAAAATTGGCCATTAATCTATTGGATTACATAGTATTGCAGACGGTCCGCGAGGTTTAATACCTAACAGGTCGCCCCAGGGTGGAGGTTGGATCAGAAGTAGCCGGTGTTTTTGTCGGATTTTCGTTCACTTTTTGTGGCAAAAATTGCCCCTTAACTCGTTGTTCTGCAATTCTTTATGGACGGTCCGCGAGGTCTAATACCTAACAGGTCGCACCTGGGTGGAGGTGGAGTAGAAGTCGTCGGGTTTTAGTCGGTTTTCGTTCACTTTTCGTGGCAAAAATTACCTCTTAATCCATTGTATTACATAGTATTGCAGACGGTCCGCGAGGTCTAATACCTAACAGGTTGCGCTGAGGTGGCGGTTGGATCAGAAGTAGCCGGATTTTAGTCGGTTTTCGTTCACTTTTTGTGGCAAAAATTACCCATTAACTCGTTGTTCTGCAATTCTTTATGGACGGTCCGCGAGGTCTAACACCTAACAGGTCGCCCCAGGGTGGAGATTGGATCAGAAGTAGCCGGGGTTTTAGTCGGTTTTCGTTCACTTTTTGTGGCAAAAAATGCCACTTAATCCATTGTATTACATAGTATTGCAGACGGTCCGCGAGGTCTAATACCTAACAGGTCGCCCCAGGGTGGAGGTGGAGTAGAAGACGTCGGTTTTTAGTTGGTTTTCGTTCACTTTTTGTGGCAAAAATTACCCATTAACTCGTTGTTCTGCAATTCTTTATGGACGGTCCGCGAGGTCTAATACCTAACAGGTCGCACCTGGGTGGAGGTTGGATCAGAAGTAGCAGGATTTTTGCCGGTTTTCGTTCATTTTTTGTGGCAAAAATTGCCCCTTAACTCGTTGTTCTGTAATTATTTGTAGACGGTCCGCGAGGTGTTAAACCTCGCGGACCGTCTGGATAAGACTATCTGTATGCCGGATACTGATTGCTGATTCATCTAGCGTCTCCTCCCCACAAAAAAAATGGCCGTCACTTTCGCAACAGCCATTTCCTCTTTTCCGGTTAACCCGGATGTCGTTTTTATTGATAATTCTCCGTGTTGTTATTTCACGGTTTCTGACATTTTATCCAGTACCGACATTACTTCTTTTACTGCAACAGATGATTTGTTGAGTAAGTCCATTTCGTCAGTGTTGAGCTTTAATTCAATGATTTCTTCAATACCATTTTTACCCAACTTCACAGGAACTCCCAGATAAACATCTTTCATTCCATATTCTCCCTGTAACCATGCACAAACCGGGAAGATTCGTTTTTGGTCGCGGACAATGGCTTCTACCATTTGTGCTGCTGCTGCACCTGGAGCGTACCAGGCAGATGTACCCATGAGATTTACTAACTCTCCTCCTCCAACTTTAGTGCGCTGTACAATTGCTTCGAGTTTGTCTGCAGAGATTAATTCCGTTACAGGAATTCCGGCAACTGTAGTGTATCGTGGCAGTGGTACCATTGTGTCACCATGGCCGCCCATTAATACAGCTTTGATATCCTTTGGTGAGGTATTTAATGCTTCTGCTAAAAATGCGCAGTAACGTGCAGTGTCAAGTATTCCTGCCATTCCGAATACTCTCTTCGAGTCAAATCCTGCTGTGAGGTAGGAACAATAGGTCATTACGTCAAGTGGATTACTTACAACAATAATGATTGTGTTCGGGCTGTATTTAACAATGTTCTCCGTAACAGATTTTACAATTCCGGCATTGGTGGCGATTAGGTCGTCACGGCTCATGCCTGGTTTACGTGGTAATCCGGATGTGATTACGACAACATCTGAATCAGCAGTGGCTGCATAATCATTGGTGACACCTTTGATACGGGTATCATACATATTGATAGGGGCAGTCTGCCACATATCAAGTGATTTTCCTTCAGCTGTGCCTTCTTTGATATCGAGAAGGATTACTTCGTTAACAAGTTCTTTGTGTGCAATCACGTTTGCGCAGGTTGCTCCTACGTTTCCGGCGCCTACTACGGTTACTTTCATGTATGATAAGGGTTTAAAACTATTTGCTTTTGAGCCGCGAAGGTAGGAAAAACAAGCCCTCTGTTGCAAGTATGAAAAGATGATTTTCATGCACCTCCTTTTCCGGATGCATATATGGGGCTTTTTATCCGGAAATATAGCCTTTTGAAAAAACAGAAAGAGGGGCCTGAAGCCCCTCTTTCTGTTTGATTATAAGCAGATTATGCGTCTACTTTGGCGTATTTGGCGTTTTTCTCAATGAACTCACGGCGTGGTGGTACATCGTCTCCCATAAGCATGGAGAATATGCGGTCCGCTTCCGCTGCACTGTCAATTGTTACCTGACGTAATGTGCGCGTGTCTGGACGCATAGTGGTTTCCCATAACTGCTCTGCGTTCATCTCTCCAAGACCCTTATATCGCTGTACGTTAACCGTGCTTTCTTTTTCTCCGGCAAGTCGCTTGATAGCTTCAATTCGTTGCTCATCTGTCCAGCAATATTCCTCTTCTTTTCCTCTCTTCACAAGGTAAAGTGGTGGTGTCGCAATGTAGATGTATCCTTGTTCAATCAGCTCTTTCATGTGACGGAAGAAGAAAGTGAGGATCAGCGTAGTGATGTGACTACCATCTACGTCGGCATCGGTCATGATCACGACTTTGTGATAACGAAGTTTGTCTATGTTCAGTGCACGTTCATCATCTGCGGTTCCTTTACTTACTCCAAGACCGGTGAAGATATTGCGGATCTCTTCGTTGTCGAAAATCTTATGATCCATCGCTTTCTCTACGTTGAGGATCTTACCACGTAACGGAAGAATCGCCTGGAACGCACGGTCACGTCCCTGTTTGGCAGTTCCACCCGCGGAGTCTCCCTCGACAAGGAAAATTTCACATTTCGATGGGTCACGTTCAGCGCAGTCACTCAGCTTTCCCGGAAGTCCACTTCCGCTGAAAGCACCTTTCCGTTGTACCATCTCACGTGCTTTTCGTGCAGCGTGGCGAGCAGTGGCAGCAAGGATTACTTTATTTACGATGCTTCGTGATTCACGTGGATGTTCTTCAAGATAGTTGTTGAGCATCTCGGAAACAGCCTGATCGGTTACTCCCATCACTTCATTGTTCCCAAGCTTCGTTTTTGTTTGTCCTTCGAATTGTGGCTCTTGTACTTTAACAGAAATTACCGCAGTGAGTCCTTCACGAAAGTCATCACCGCTGATATCGAATTTTAATTTAGATAATAACCCTTCTTTCTCCGCGTATGCTTTTAATGTTCTGGTAAGAGCACGACGGAATCCTGCAAGATGCGTTCCTCCTTCATGTGTATTGATGTTGTTTACATACGAATGAACATTTTCATTGAAAGAAGTATTGTACGACATCGCCACCTCTACCGGTGTACCACCTCGCTCTCCTTCCATGTAAATCACATCGTCAATCAGTTTTTCACGGGTAGCATCCAGATATTCTACGAATTCTACGAGACCACGTTCACTGAAAAATCTGTCTTTATTGATAGGCTCTCCCTGTTCGTTCAATTCACGAAGATCGCTGAGTTCAATGTTGATTCCCTTGTTGAGAAAGGACAACTCGCGCATACGGGTTGCCAAAGTATCGTAGTGGTATTCTGTAGTGATGAAAATTGATCCGTCAGGTACGAAATGAACTTCCGTTCCTGTACGATCAGTTTCTCCAATGATTTTTACATCGTATTGAGGCTTTCCACATGAATATTCCTGTTGCCAGATTTTTCCGTTGCGGTGAATTGTTGCTACGAGTTTAATTGAAAGTGCATTCACGCAACTAACACCTACTCCGTGTAAACCACCGGAAACTTTATAGGAGTCTTTGTCGAATTTACCACCGGCGTGAAGTACGGTCATTACTACTTCAAGTGCCGACTTCTTTTCTTTCGGATGCATGTCGGTGGGAATACCACGTCCGTCATCTCTTACCGTGATGCTGTTGTCAGGATTGATAAATACCTGAATGTTTTTACAGTGACCGGCAAGGGCTTCATCGATCGAGTTGTCGACTACTTCATATACCAGATGGTGGAGTCCTTTCACACCAATATCGCCAATGTACATTGCCGGACGTTTCCGAACGGCTTCCAATCCTTCCAGGACCTGGATACTATCGGCTGAATATTCGTTTTGCTTAATCTCTTTATCCAAGACTTGTTCGCTCATTATCAGTTAGTTATGCTATTTCTACGTAAGGTTAACAAAGATACGGATTTAAATGCTTCCTAAGGCGTTGTTTTTCGACGGGTGTTGATAATTCCCAAAAGTGTTGAAAACGCATGCCTGAAGCGGATTTTTTACGGATTTAAGGCTATTCCGGGGTCGATAAGTAACCCCGGTAAATTTTCAAACGTGGTTTTTGGCGGTTGATTGTCCGGGTAGGGAACTTATTAAAAGTGGCTTCGAAAAGGATTTGCTAATCTTGCACCTGAATGTCGTTCGGCAAGGTAATTAGGAAATCTATGAAGAGTATAATAGCGTATTTTAAATCGGGAAAAATCGAGCATGTTTTAGTAGTTGGCTTGATTTTCCGGTTAATAGCGGCCGTCTTTTCGAAGGGGTACGGTATGCATGATGATCACTATCTGGTGATTGAGGCGGGGCAGAGTTTTGCAGATGGGTTCGATTATAATAATTGGTTGCCCTGGAATAATGATGGTGTACCTTCAGGTCATAGCTGGTTTTATGTGGGTATCCATTTTTGTATTTTTAAACTGCTGAATTTCCTGGGTGTGGATGATCCTCAGTCGAAGATGTATGTGATTCGTACCATTCATGCTTTCTATTCGCTGTTGTCGGTTTATTGGTCGTATCGGATTATGCAGTTGGTGAGTACGGAGAAAGCTGCTGTTCGTGTGGCGTGGATGATGGCGTTGTTGTGGTTTATTCCAAATGCGAGTGTGCGGAATTTGGTGGAGTGGGTGTGTTTGCCGCCACTGATTCTTTCAGTTTATTATATGATAAAGGCTGAGCGGGCAGATGATTTAAAGAAATACTTTTTTGTTTCGGGATTATTTGCTGGAGTGGCGATGGGAATTCGCTTTCAGGTGATTTTCTTTCTGGCTGGTTCCGGATTGTATCTCTTGTCGAAGATGAAATGGAGGCAGGGCATCGTGATGTTTTCAGGTTTCGTTCTGGCGTTTTTCCTGACACAAAGTGCAGATCTTTTCTTCTATGGGCGCCCATTTGCAGAGGTGACGAATTACATTAATTATAATATAATTCATTCTACTACTTATTTTGATCAGCCATGGTATACCTATTTTCTAACTATCGGTGGTATGCTGATTCCTCCGGTGAGTGTGTTTCTGATGATGGGCTATGTGAAGGGCTTTAAAAAATTGTTGGTTATCACTCTTCCTGCATTGGTGTTCTTTGCATTTCATTCGTATTTCCCGAATAAGCAGGAACGATTTATTCTGCCTTTTATTCCGTTCTTTATTATGGCAGGTATTGCTGGATGGGAGGCTTGGAGGGCTGAGAAAAAAGTTTCGGGATTTGAATCAGGTAGTTGGAAGTTTTTCTGGGTGTTGAATGCATTGGGTTTGATTGTCCTGACTACCACTTATACAAAAAGATCAATGGTGGAGGGGATGTATTATCTCTATAAGCAACCTGATTTTAATAATTTCATCATGGATGTGAGTCATAAGAGTGCTCCTATATGGCCCCCACAATTTTATACCGGTAAATGGAATAAGGGATATTGTATTTATCAGGAGTATCCGGTTGAGAAGCTGAAGACGGATTTAGATAAAAAGCCGGCAAATTTTCCTAATTATGTTTTGTTTTTTCAGGAAGTGAATATTGGTTACCGTATTGCTGACTTTAAGAGGAAAACCGGCTTCGATATTGAATATTGTTATACCGCGCAGCCTAGTTATTTCGATGCTTTGTTGCATTGGCTGAATCCACGAAATAAAAATGAGCCTGTGTTTATCTTCAGAATCAAATCTGCAAAGTCAGTTGTTGGTTCCGGTGAATAATTGCTTGTTTTTTTCTGGGAGATTCTCGTATTTTTATCGGGTGAAATTGTATCAGTCAGATTCTCTCGTGTTGTCAAATCTAAGAAGCATTTGTTTGCTTTTTATGTTTTGCTGGATGCAGAGTGATGGTGCTGTGGAGATTGAGAAGAATGCGGTTTGGCGTTTTTATGATTCGCCTACATCTCCCGGGAATCAATGGAATAAAAATTCATTCAATGATTTTTCATGGAAGAAAGGGGCAGCGGAACTTGGTTTTGGTGATAGTCCGGCAACCTATTTGGCTTCAGGTCGGACGACTTACTACTTCAGGAAAAAAATCACGTTGTATAATGCTGTTCAATACTCTGCTTTCACTGTAAATATTCGCAGAGATGATGGAGTAGTGGTTTATTTGAATGGTGCGGAAGTTTTTAGGGATAATTTGCCTTCCGGTGTTATTAATTCTTCTGTGCAGGCATTGAATAATTGTAGTGATGATGGTGGAGGTGTTTTGCAGTTTGTGTTGTTGCCGAGTCAGTTCATGCAAGGAGAAAATTTATTGGCAGTGGAGGTGCATAATTCTTCACCTGCTGATACTGACTTGACATTTGAATTGGAACTTACTTCTCAATTGCCGGCGCAGTTGCCTGTTCTTATACGTGGTCCATATCTCCAGTCTGTAAACGCAAGTTCTGCAATTTTCAGATGGAGAACAGATGTTCCTACTGATTCGAGAGTGGTGTTTGGAGAAGGGAGTCAGTTTACAAATACAGTGATAGATGCCGTTATGACAACCGAACATGAAGTGAAGGTGTCAGGGCTTTTTGCGGATAGGCGTTACGGTTATAAGCTGGGCTCTACCGCTTTTATTCTTCAGGCCGGGAATGACAATTATTTTTATACAGCTCCTCTTCCTGGTTCTGTCAGGCCGGTGTATTGCTGGGCACTGGGTGATTTTGGTAATGGAAGCCAGGAGCAGCAGGCGGTTTTGCAATCGTATCTGAATTATATGGATACGATGAGGAATGATGTTTGGCTATGGCTGGGAGATAATGCATACAACTCGGGTACTGATCAGGAGTATTCAGATTATGTGTTTCAGGTGTATGAGCAGGTGTTCCGCCACTGGAATTTTTTTCCGGCACTGGGTAATCATGATTATGGGCAGTCGGGATATCTTTCTCCTGCTGCTTTGGGCACAACCTTTCCGTATTTTGACATTTTTCATCTTCCTCGTTTTGGTGAAGTAGGTGGAGTTTCGTCTGGTACTGAGAAATATTACTCGTATGATTATGCGAATATTCATTTTATTACCCTGGATAGTTATGGTGCTTATAATTTTCCGGGTAGTCCCATGTATGAATGGTTAAAAAATGATTTGCGCAGAAACAAACTAAAATGGGTAATCGTGAATTTTCATCACCCTCCGTTTAGTAAAGGTTCGCATGATTCAGATACCGAAATTGAAATGGTGAATATGCGTCTGAATGTGGTTCCTTTGCTGGAGAAGTATGGTGTAGATCTGGTATTGACCGGCCATAGTCATACGTATGAGAGAAGCGCCTTTATGCACGGTCATTATGGATTGGAAGAATCTTTCGTGCCTGAAAATATAGTGCAGCAAGGATTGGGAGATTCTCAACCTTATCTCAAAGATTCGTTGCACAATGGAACTGTTTACGCCGTGTGTGGTGTAGGAGGGAAAACAAGTGCTTCCTTGATGAACGGATATCCGCATAATGCCATGGTGAGTTCGTTTACTTCTGTATCCGGTTCGCTTGCGTTGATGATTCATGGGGATACCTTGTTCTATAAATTTTTAAAGTCAGATGGTACAATTGCCGATGAGTTTTCGATGGTGAAGACTGTTGATGCTTCCTTCTATTCCGATGATGAGTCAGCTGAGGAAATGATCATTTTTCCCAATCCTGCTAAAACAATCGTTCATATAGATCCGGGAACCGAAGATTGCGGAATACTTACTTTTTATGATCAGCAAGGCCGGGTAGTTAATACGTCTCAGGTGTGTGGAAAGCAAGAGATCGATCTGAGAAAATTTCAAGCAGGAGTTTATGCCCTGGAATTCAAAAGCAGTAGTAAGCTATGTACTGCGCAACTTGTCATTAATTAATTTAATTTCTGAAGAAACCTTTTTTTCTGACCTTTGTTCCCATCGTATGATCATCACATTAATCTCCGGGACCAACAGAACAAATAGTCTTACCCATCGGTTCGCAGCCATCTATGGAGAAATGCTACGGGAGCAGGGAGCTGAGGTCCGGTTTCTTCCTTTAACAGAATTACCCACAGAAATTCTTCTTCCGGAAGTATATGAAAAGGATCAGAAGCCACGTCAGGTTCTGGAACTTCAGGAGCAATACTTTATACAGGCAGAGAAGTTTGTCTTCATTTTTCCAGAGTACAATGGCAGTATACCGGGAGTATTAAAGTTACTGATCGACGGACTTGATCCTAAGTTATCATTCAAAGGAAAGAAGGCTTCTATGATTGGATTGGCTACCGGACGAGCAGGTAATTTGCGTGGCTTAGATCATCTTTCTTCCATCCTTCAGCACATGCAGGTTACAGTAATGCCTTATTTACTGCCGGTTAGCAGAGTGCAGGCCGAATTTGCCGGCGAGAATGGTTTCAGTGAAAATACGCAGAAGGTGGTTCAGGATCATGTCCTCCGTACCATCAATATGTAGGAGGTTTTCTGAATAAGATGTCGTGAAAGAGCTGGAACTCTGACTTCGGTCGGCGAGATTCTACCTTATTTAATGGTGTATCTCACACTCAGCCCAACATCACTACCCCAAAAATTAGTGATACCGATAAGATTGATTGCCGGCTTCCAGTCGAGACTTAGATTCAGCGGGATATTGGAGAATGTATATTCCAGACCTAATTGACCATCAATACCTACCACCATGCGCGTGTCGTCATAGCGATCGTCATTCCACCAGGGACTTCTCTTACGATCCCAAAAACCGATATGACCACCACCACCGAAATAAAAATTAAACCCCGGATCATTAAACACCGGATAACTAACCTGATAGAGTCCGGTAAGGTTGACGCCACCCCAGCGGGTATAAAGTATGCCCTCCAGACTTTTATCATCATTTAAAAAGTGCCGAACTGTTAATCCGGCCCCACCATTCAATCGTAACCCGACAGCTGTACGGTAGTTGTTTTGGGCAATTGCACTTGAACTAAGGCCTAAAAAGAATATAATCAGTATATTAAGTAATTTTTTGGAGGGGATTTTCATTCTGCAAATGTATAGGCCGAAGTCCGCTTTTAAGTTGTCAGAAATCGGATTTGTTCATCATTATTTCAGAACGTTATTAACAATAATTTCTTGCCTTCTTCCTCAGTAAACTTTTAGTGAATCTTTCATTTTGATTTAAATTACAGATAATCAAATTGTTAATCAAAGTTTTTCGGAAATTTCAGCCAATTCATCATTTGGCAATTAGTTTTACGATAAATCCCTGCCATTTTTCCTTTTAAAAATTATTTGTTTCCTTTGTCCTTCATTGAAAACTGTTTAACGTACGTGCCCATATGATCAAGAAAACCTTAAGCCTGCTACTGATCCTCACACTCTCCATGATCAGTGGATTTGCTCAGGAAACAACTACGAAAGCCCCACCTAAGAGCAAGACCCAGAAGGCGGATAAGTTTTTCAAAATTGGAGAATACTTTACTGCTTCTACTTACTACAAAAAAGCCTTCACGAAATTCAAGAAGAGCGAGGACAAAAGCCGTGCTGCATTCCATGCCGGTGAGTGTGCCCGTTTGATGGGAAATAATGTTGAAGCTGAAGATTGGTATGGTAAAGCTGTAAAGGCAAAGTATAAAGATCCAATCGGCTTGTTGCGTTATGCAGATGCTTTGAAAGCGAATGGTAAATATGCTGAGGCAATTGCTCAGTACAATGCCTATAAAGAAAAGAACCCATCAGATCCGAAAGCTGGTGTTTCTGTAAAAAATACGGAGACAGCTCAAGGATGGAAGGATAAACCGACCCGTCACCGGATTGATAATCTTTCAGCAATCAATACCAAGTATTATGAATTCGCTGTATGTGAGAATCCTGCTGTGAAAAACAGTTTGGTTTTCTCATCATCCCGTGAAGAGTCTAAGGGAAGTAGTAACGACGGATGGTACGGCGAGAAGTTCTTCGATTTGTTCCAGACATCTATGGATAACAATGCAAAATGGAGCACTCCTACGGCATTCCCCGGACCTGCAAATACAGAATATTCTGATGGAGCTGCTTGTTTTGATGCAAGTGGTAAAGTAATGTACTACACTACTTGTCCAAACAGTAAGGATAAAAATACTCAGTGCAAAATCATGATGACTACCATGGCCGATGGCAAATGGGGTGATGCTGTTGCACTTCCTTTTAACAGTGATACTTATACCTGTGGTCATCCATGTCTTTCTGCGGATGGTAAACTTCTGTTCTTCTCTTCAGATATGCCAGGTGGTATGGGTGGAAAAGATATCTGGGTTTCTGCATATGATGGCAGTGCCTGGGGAACTCCTACCAACCTTGGTTCAGGTGTGAATACTGACGGTGATGAGATGTTCCCGACTATGGGTAAAAATGGTCGCCTTTATTTCGCGTCTAATGGTAAGCCTGGAATGGGTGGTCTTGATATGATGTACACTACTAACGAAGGCGGTGTATGGGCTGAAGCAACTAACCTCAAATCACCAATGAACTCCAGCGGTGATGATTTCGGTCTGATCTGGAATACTGAAACTACCGGTTACTTCACTTCTAACCGCGATGGCGGAAAAGGAATGGATGATATCTACTCTTTCCTTGTTCCTCCTGTGAAACTGGCTGTTGGTGGTCGTGTTTATGATACTGACACCAAAGAGAGCCTTCAGGGTGCTACAGTAGAACTCTTCGGTTCAGATGGTACTTCATTAAGCGTTCAGACTGGTGCTGATGGTATGTATCGTTATGAATTGAAGCCAAACGTGAAATATAAAGTTTCAGCTTCCTTCACAGGTTACCTTACTAAGTTCCACGAACTTTCTACAGTAGGTCTGGAAGAAGATCAGGACTTCCTGAAAGATTTCGATTTCCCATTGAAGTCTACTGCGAAACCAATTACAGTTCCTGAAATTTTCTACGATCTTGATAAATCAACCCTGCGTCCTGAGTCTAAGAAAGCACTGGATGGTCTGATCACCGTATTAAATGATAACCCAACCATCACTATCAAGTTGACTTCACATACCGATTACCGTGCTGATGACAACTATAACATGAAGCTTTCTGAGCGTCGTGCGAAGAGCGTTATGGATTACCTGATTGCTAAAGGTATTCCTGCAGATCGTCTGACATTCGAAGGTAAAGGTGAAACAACACCAAAAGCAGTGGAGAATGATGAAGAATACCTCCCATTCAAAACCGGCGATGTGTTAACCAAGGAATTCATCGACAAGCTGGAAAGCAGAGAGTTGAGAGAGAAAGCTCACCAGTATAACCGTCGCACAGAATTTGAGGTAACTGGTACAACTTACGTTCCGAAAAACTAAAAACACCATAATAAGCAAGTAAGGGCGGCCCAAAAGGTCGCCCTTCTTGTATCTTTGCACTCCATGAATACTTCTGACCGCTACAACCAAAGGGGAGTTTCAGCCACTAAGGACGATGTCCATGCTGCCATTAAAGCAGTCGACAAAGGGCTCTTCCCAAAAGCATTTTGCAAAATTGTACCTGATTTCCTCGGAGGAGATCCGGATTGGTGCAATATTATGCATGCCGATGGAGCCGGCACAAAGAGCAGTCTGGCTTACGCTTATTGGCGTGAAACCGGTGATCTGAATGTGTGGAAAGGAATCGCTCAGGATGCATTGGTGATGAACCTCGACGACTTGTTATGCGTTGGCGCCACAGACCGGATTCTTCTCTCCTCAACAATAGGTCGCAATAAGCGATTGATTCCCGGTGAAGTGATCGCAGCCATCATCAATGGCACTGAAGAGCTGGTAGAAGAATTGCGCAGTTACGGTATCAATATCTATACAACCGGAGGTGAAACAGCGGATGTAGGTGATCTTGTAAGAACGATTATAGTCGATAGTACAGTTACCGCTCGTATGAAAAGGAGTGAGGTGATTGATAATGCAAATATCCAGGCCGGCGATGTGATTGTAGGATTCAGTTCCTACGGACAAGCAACCTACGAGCAGTTCTACAACGGCGGAATGGGTAGTAACGGCCTTACTTCTGCGCGTCATGATGTATTCGAAAATCATCTGGCTAAAAAATATCCGGATACTTTTGATCATGGTATTGATGCGTCGCTGGTATATAACGGGCAGTTGCAACTAACGGATAGTATAGCCGAAACCGGTCGCAATGCAGGTCAATTAGTGTTGTCTCCGACCCGAACTTATGCTCCGTTGATCAAGGCAATACTCGACAAGCATCGCAGTAGTATTCATGGTATGGTGCATTGCAGCGGCGGTGGACAAACCAAGGTGCTTCATTTCGTGGATGAATTGCATATTGTAAAAGATAATCTTTTCCCGGTTCCACCCTTGTTCAATATCATTCGCGAACAATCAGGGACAGATTGGAAAGAAATGTATCAGGTTTTCAATATGGGTCATAGAATGGAGATTTATTGTGCTCCATCACTCGCCGAAGAACTGATTCAGATTAGTCGCAGTTTTAATATTGAAGCGCAGGTTGTAGGACATGTTGCAGCCTCGGATAAAAAGAAATTAACCATCAAAACCCAACAGGGAGAATTCACCTGGTAAGATAGATGCCAACAGATAATTTATTAGAACGATTAGAGAGTCTTGAAGCGCGCTTCAATGATATCGGTGTGCAGCTCGGTGATCCGGGAGTTATTGCTGATCAGAAAAAATTCCAGCAATTAAATAAATCATACCGCGATCTCGAAGATGTAGTGAATGCAACGCGCGAGTATAGAAAGATTCTTACCAATATTAACGAAGCCCGTCATGTGTTGAATAATGACAAAGACGAGGATTTTCGGAATATGGCCAAGAGTGAGCTCGAAGAACTTGAGCCGCAATTAACCAAACTCGAAGAGCATATTCAGGTATTGCTGATTCCGCAGGATCCGGAAGATAGCCGCAATGCAATTCTGGAAATACGTGCCGGAACCGGTGGTGATGAAGCCAGCTTGTTTGCCGGTGATCTGGCCAGAATGTATCAACGTTACTGCGAAACCCGTGGCTGGAAAGTAGAGGTTGTGGATTTTAATGAAGGGAATACCGGAGGCTATAAAGAGATTGTGATGGAAGTGAAAGGGGAGAAAGCTTACGGTGTATTGAAATATGAAAGTGGAGTGCATCGTGTACAGCGTGTGCCTGCTACAGAAACTCAAGGAAGAATTCATACCTCAGCAGCAACAGTGGTTGTTTTGCCGGAAGCAGATGAGTTTGATGGAGTAGAAATTAATCCGGCTGATTTGGAATTTCAGACTGCGCGTTCAAGTGGGGCGGGAGGACAGAATGTAAATAAAGTTGAAACCAAAGTTCAATTAACACATAAGCCGAGTGGAATTGTGATTACTTGTCAGGTGGCACGTTCACAGCACGCAAACCGTGATATGGCCTTACAGATGCTGCGTTCCAAGTTGTATGAGATAGAATATACCAAGCGGATGGATGAAGTCTCCAAGCGAAGGAAAACACTCGTGAGTACTGGTGACCGTTCAGCAAAAATCCGAACGTACAATTATCCGCAAAGCCGTGTGACAGATCATCGGATTGGATTTACGAGTCATAATCTCGATGCTGTGATGAATGGTGATGTTCAGGGTTTTATTGATGCATTGCAATTTGCAGAGAATGCAGAGAAAATGAAGGAAGAAAATCTCGCCTGATCTACCCGATAAATTCAGTAAGCTGTGAACAAAAAGCAACTCTTCGATCTTATCCGCAAAAAGCGCAGTTATTTATGCGTTGGACTCGATACGGATATCACAAAAATCCCTGCTCATTTACTGGAAACTGATGATCCGATTTTTGAATTTAACAAAGCAATAATAGAAGCAACTGCAGATCTATGTGTGGCCTACAAACCGAATCTGGCTTTCTATGAGAGTCAGGGTCATATCGGCTGGAAGAGTCTGGAAAGGACAATGGAGTTGATTCCGGATGATTGTTTTTCGATTGCAGATGCCAAGCGTGGCGATATCGGTAATACGTCAACGTTATATGCACGTGCATTTTTTCAGCACATGAATTTTGATTCTGTTACGGTTGCTCCATATATGGGAGAAGATTCTGTAAAGCCATTTCTTGCATTCGATAATAAATGGGTGATACTGCTGGCACTGACCTCTAATCCCGGAGCGATGGATTTTCAGCTTAATCAGCAGGAAATGGGAGGACTCCTCTTCGAAGAAGTAATGCGTAAGGCTATGCAATGGGGTACCAGTGATCAGCTGATGTTTGTTTGCGGCGCTACCCGGGCAGAGCAGTTTGAGCAACTACGTGAAATTGCGCCTGATTATTTCTTTCTTGTTCCGGGTGTTGGCGCTCAGGGAGGAGATCTTGCGGCAATTTCCCGAATCGGAATGAATAAGGAAGTTGGATTGCTGGTGAATTCATCCCGTCAAATTATTTATGCAGGAGATGGATTTGATTTTGCAGAAAAAGCTCGTGCAGAAGCATTGAAGGTGCAGCAGGAGATGGATCGGCTGCTGACGGAAAAAGGATTGTAATAGCCCTTTGATTTTATCTTACAACAGAATTTGTATAAGCAGATCTGCATTTCCTTAAGGAGAAAGCAAGTGCATATATTCACGTGTGTTAATTAAATCTCACGCAAAGGGAAGTCAGTTAAAGAAAGAAACAGAAATTAATCAGACGCGAACGATTTTTGCGCCAAGTGCATTCAGTCGTTCATCGATCCGCTCATAACCACGATCAATTTGTTCGATGTTGTGGATGACACTCTTTCCTTTAGCACTCATTGCAGCAATAAGCAAAGCTACTCCCGCACGAATATCAGGTGATGTCATCTGAATTCCTTTCAGAGGATGCTTACGTGCCAGCCCAATAACAGTAGCGCGATGTGGATCACATAGTATAATCTGTGCACCCATGTCAATGAGTTTATCGACGAAAAACAGTCGGCTTTCAAACATCTTCTGATGTACCAGAATTGTACCTGCAGCCTGAGTAGCAGTAACCAGAATCACTGATAATAAATCGGGCGTGAAACCAGGCCATATCTGATCGGCAATTGTCAGAATTGAACCGTCAATGAATGTATCGATTTCATACATCTCCTGAGCCGGAATATAAATATCATCACCCCTGAACTCCATCTTAATTCCCAAACGTTGGAAAGTTGTCGGGATAATTCCAAGGTGAGCGAGACCTACATTTTTAATTGTGATTTCACTCTGCGTCATCGCCGCTAATCCAATGAATGAGCCCACTTCGATCATGTCAGGAAGAATGCGATGACGTGTTCCTTTCAACGAGGTCACTCCTTCAATAACCAACAGGTTCGAACCGATTCCGGAAATCTTAGCGCCCATCTGGTTGAGCATTTTGCAAAGCTGTTGCAGATAAGGTTCGCAGGCAGCATTGTAAATTGTAGTGGTTCCTTCTGCCATTACAGCAGCCATCACAATATTTGCAGTACCGGTCACGGAAGCCTCATCGAGCAACATGTAAGTGCCCTTCAGTTTTGGAGCTTCTACTTTGTAAAAATTATCGGTACTATCGAAGTCGAATTTAGCACCCAGGTTCTGGAATCCGATAAAGTGAGTATCCAGACGACGACGGCCGATTTTATCTCCACCCGGACGAGGAATTGCCGCTTTACCATAACGAGCCAACAGTGGTCCAACAATCATGATTGAACCACGGAGAGCTGCTCCAAGTTTAGAAAACTCCTTGGTCTCCAGATAAGCGAGATTAATATTTTTTGCGCGGAATGAATACGTGTTCGGAGCCAGGCGATGTGTTTCAACACCCATATTACCGAGCAATTCAATCAGCTTGATTACATCTCTGATTTCAGGTACATTTTCAATGATGCACTCTTCTTCTGTAAGTAATACAGCACATAAAATCTGCAAAGCTTCATTCTTCGCACCTTGAGGTTCTATTGAACCATGAAGTTTGCATCCGCCGGTAATTTCAAAACTTCCACTTGTTGATTGCATAGCTGCTGCCGGTTTATTTAAGACGGCTGTATCCATTTCCATTATTCCGTTTTTTGAGATTTTTGTTCTTCTGATTTCTGCGATCAGCTTCCCGTAAATCTATAAAACGTGTGGTGAGCTTCATGTCCTCCCGGATCTCAAGTTTTCCACCGGAATAATCCCGTAATTGTTCACGAATCACTTCGTCATCTACTGAGTCGCGATTCCAGGTAAGGTAGCTCATCTTCATGAAGTTAGCAATTGCCTCTACCACCTGTTGCTTCTCTGTTCCTTCTTCCAGTTTTACAGCCTCCTGAATCATCGATTCAACAATACTGCCGTAATGTCTCATGCGGATATTCTTCTGTGGATAAGGCAGCGGATCAGGTTTTACATGAGTTAAATCCCTGTCCGGCATAGGGTAGGGAGATTCGCAATCAAGACGGAAATCAGAAATGATAAACAAATGATCCCATAATTTATGCTTGTAGTCGGCAATGTCCCTAAGCTGCGGATGAAGAATAGCCATGGCATTAACAATGGTTTTTGCTGCCTTGCTTCGCTCGTCCCGATCTTCTAAAGCGACGGCATATTCTACCATTTCCTGGATGGAACGTCCGTATTCTGAGATGATTAGGTTTTTTCTTGAGGTATTATATTCCATTTTTAGCATACTGTGGTTTAAAGATAGGGAATTTTGGGATACGGCTGCATACGGCTGCATACGGCTACATACGGCTACATACGGCTTTTTACGGTTTCATACGGTTTCATACGGTTTCATACGGTTGCATGTGGCCTGTGCGGCCTCATGCTGTTGTATGTGAATGAGTACGGATGAGTACAGATGATAACAGATGATTGCGGATGATTACGGATGATTGCGGATGATTGCGGATGATTACGGATGAAATACAAGATGAAACTAAATTGGTATTCGACGCAGTTCGTGATGAAATGAATTATACAATTTTCAATTTA
>JAGOJO010000007.1:0-28220 GCA_017995075.1 Bacteroidia bacterium
GTGTAGCCGGAATTTCCAGATCATTCACCATGTTGCGAACGGTACTCAGCATTCCGGTTTTATACCCGAGCTGACGGAACATCGCATGCAACAATGTTACGGTAGTTGTTTTCCCGTTTGTGCCGGTTACTCCCACCAGTTTCAGTGAAGCAGATGGATGATCATAAAAGTTAGCACAGATAATGGCCAATGCCAATGAGGTATCTTTTACACGGATATAGGTCACGGAAGCAGCGCGTTCAGTTGGCAGCTCCTCGCAAACGATGGCCGACACACCACTCAGCACAACAGCCGGAATAAAATCATGACCATCCGTACGTGTACCACGAATCGCCACAAACAATGCTCCCTCCTCTGCCTGACGGGAATCAAAGCATACTTTGTCGATAGAGATAGTAGTATTTCCACTAACCTCCTCGATGCCGGTCTTGTAAAGAAGATCGCTGAGTATTTTCATTAACTGAGTTCGATGATGATCTGTTGCCCCTTCTGCAACTTCGCGCCGGGTTGAATGGATTGTTTAACGACTGCTCCCCGGCCAACAGGCTTCACCTGGAGTCCCTGGCTTTCGAGAAGATATAATGCATCCCGAAGTCCCATTCCGAGTACATTCGGAACTTTTTCATCTTCGGGTGTGAAGGGTTGTTGTTTCGTAGATACCCAACCGTTAGCCGGGCCATTGTAGGCAACTGCTAATCCCTGAGCTGTTTTTGCCGTAGCTTTTCCGCGACCTGCTTTGATCAGCGGATAACCCGCGAAAAGTGAATCAGGCACCTGCTCTACTTCTTTGTGCATCTGGATATCGAGTGAATACACTTTATCGGCAATCTCTTTGAATACCGGACAAGCAATCGACGCTCCGTAGTAGGCATTTTTTCCGGGAGAGTACACCACAACGATACAGGAGTAACGGGGATTATCTGCCGGAAAATATCCTGCAAACGAAGCCTGGTATTTTACTTTCCCCGACTTATATCCATCCTTTCCCTGTGCAATCTGTGCTGTACCTGTTTTTCCGGCGATACTGTATTGTGCATGTTTAATATGAGAAGCAGTTCCTGTACGTACTACTTCTTCCAACATGATGCGTGCTTTATTAATTGTGGCTGCTGAACAGATAGAATCAGCAATCACTTTTGTCGGAAATGATTTCACCACATGTCCTTTGTTGCGGATCTCTTTTACGAAGAGCGGCTGCACCATCTTACCGTTATTGGCTACTGCATTGTAAAAAGTGAGCAACTGCAAGGGAGAAAGATGCGTTTCATAACCGATAGAGATAAACGGCAACGACACTTTCCACCAATCTTTATCGCGTGTATTTTTCAGACGAGGTTTTGCTTCACCCGGAAGTTGTAAATCGAGCGGATCAGCAACGTGCATGGCATTGAGACGATCAATAAACTTCTGCGGATCCTTGCTGTAATACTTCATGGCGATGCGGGAGATACCAACGTTCGATGAAACAGCAAATGCTTTCTTCACCGATACACGACCATAACCACCTTCATGCGAATCTTTCATTTTGATTCCGCCGGCCAGCAGCATTTCACCACCAAACGTATCTGTGCTATCGTCGAGATCAACATATCCATCTTCCATGGCAGCCATCAACGTAGCCAGCTTAAATGTAGAACCCGGCTCAGTACCCTGACCGATCGCATAATTATAATCTTCCTTATACGTATCATCATCACCGCTGCGCTTCAGATTCGCCACTGCTTTGATATGTCCTGTCGCCACTTCCATCAGAATTGCACAACCCATATCCGCGTCCTGCTCCTGCAACTGACGCAGCAAAGCATTCTCCGCAACATCCTGCAGATTGAGATCGATCGTAGTGATTACATCATTGCCATCCTGTGGTTCAATTTCATTCTCGTTGTTTACCGGCTTCCATACGTTTCCTGCGATACGTTGCATCAAACGCTGACCGGTTGTCCCGCGCAGGTACGGATCAAATGCACCTTCAATACCCACAGGCTCCACTGCACTGTTCTCCATCTTGTAACCGATGGTACGTGATGCCAGCATTTTGAATGGTTTCTCACGGCGACTCAGCTGATCGATAATCAATCCGCCTTTATTTTTTCCCAGACGAAACAGCGGGAACGTACGCAATGCTTTTTGCTCCTTATAGGAAACATTTCTTTTCAGGAGGAAATAACGATCACCATCACGGCGCGCTTCTTTAAGAATACGTTTATAATCGTTCTTCGATTTATCCTTGAACAAATTCGCCAGACTCAACGCCAATGAATCAATCTGCTCATTAAAAAGTTCCTTCTTGATTCCCGGAGCAAGTAAATCGATATGCACATCATAACGTGGCAGAGAAGTAGCCAACAGCGAACCATCGGCTGCATAAATATTTCCACGCATCGGATTGATCGTATGAAAATCGAGCGTCAGACTATCCGCCTTACTCTTCCAATACTGACCTTCAGCGATCTGCAGATAACCCACCCGCGTCAGAATCGCCAGTCCAAAAAGAATAAAGCCCAGGAACACCAGGTAACTTCTTCTTAATATGTCGAGTTTTTTTTCAGCCACGGTACGGCAGGTTTTAGGTTATTAGTTGCGGGTTTTAGCCGAAGAGATAATTTTACGGGGAGCTACAGTAGATTCCTTCACTCCTTTCACCTGAATAGCCGCAGCCACCTCAGTAAGTTTAGAGCGGTACATCAATTCACTGCGGGCAGTAATAAACTCCGCACGCAGTTCACGGATTTCCTTTTCAGTACGATCGATATCACGGATAGTCTTCTCCGCATAATAGCTATTGCCGATATATACCAGCGCCAGCAGAAACATAAAAAACAGGTAAGGCATAAAACTCATCACCGCCTTACGGTCGAAATAACCGAACACATTCACAAACCGGATGAAATTACGCGCTGTATTTTCGCCCGACTTCACTTTCGGTTGCGGAGCTTTTTCCTCCACTTCAATTTTTGGCTGACGTATTTTATTCATATCCTTTCTGCGATGCGCATCTTTGCACTACGAGCGCGCGGGTTTCCTTCCACTTCTTCTTCCGATGCTTCCATCGGCTTACGGTTTACCGCCTTGAACAATTGTCCGATCGGATTCCCGTAAAAATCTTTTTGCACTTCACCGGCGAAATTCCCGGTATTGATAAAATTCTTCACCAGGCGATCTTCCAGACTATGGTAACTGATCACTACCAGTCGTCCGCCCTTGCGAATCACCTGCGCCGATTGTTCCAGCAATTCCTTCAGCGCCGATAATTCATCGTTCACTTCAATCCGCAATGCCTGGAATACCACAGCATAGAATGTATTTTCCTTCGCACGCGGAGCAAACCGCGACACTACACTTTTCAGATCATCCACCGTCAGTATAAACTTCTCCGCACGGGCCTGTACAATCGCCGCAGCCATCTTACGGGCAGCAGGCAGTTCACCGTAATTCCGGAACACCGCCGCCAGCTCCTCCTCCGGATAGTAGTTCACCACATCCTTCGCACTCAGCGACTGTGACTGATCCATCCGCATATCCAGCTCCGCATTGAAACGGATAGAGAACCCACGCTCCGCCACATCAAACTGATGCGAAGAAACACCCAGATCCGCCAGCAATCCATCTACCGGCAAGGCATGTACGTTTTCCAGTCCGGCAAACAGGTTTCTGAAATTATCCTCCACCAGCGTAAACTTCGGATCTGCGTGAACGTTAGCCTTCGCATCTGCATCCTGATCAAACGCCACCAGACGACCACCCGACAAACGGTTTAAAATTTCCGCCGAATGACCACCACCACCGAAAGTCACATCCACGTAGCAACCACCCGACTGAATATTCAGTCCGTCGACAGCAGCATGCAGCAACACGGGTTTATGATACGTCACGGTTTCCACCTCCGGTATTGAGATTTAATTTACCCATCACTTCCTCCGCCAGCGCTGCAAAATTCTCAGGCTCCTTCGTCAGAATGGTATTATAGTTTTCAGGTGACCACACCTCGATTTTATTTCCCCAGCCAAACAGCACCAACTCCTTCTCCACACCTGCATACTCCAGCATCTTCTTCGGAATCAGCAAACGACCGGCACCATCCAGACCCAACTCCATCGCACCACGGAAAAAATAGCGGGCGAACTCACGGTTCTTCACCACGAACATGTTCAGGCTGTTAATCGCATCGCTGATCTTCTTCCACTCATCCATCGGATACAGGGCCAGACAGCTCTCAAAACCGCGATTCAACATAAAGCGCTCATTCGCCTCAGGAGAAATCTGCTTCCGCAACGACGAAGGCAGACTCAAACGCCCCTTAGCGTCGAGTTTACAATCAAATTCTCCCTGGAATACAGACATCGTTGTTAGGTAGGTACAGTTTAATGGCTTCGGTGGTAAAAATAAAGTAAATTTTACCACTTCCTCCCACTTTCTCCCACTTGTTAAAAACTTTTTCGCGGGCCCATTTATTGCCCAAAAACGAGAAAATAATATCTATTCCGTGCCCGATTTACCGGACACGCTTTGGCTAAGGTAGTCTCCAATTAAACTTTACTCACCTAATTTTAAGCAGGTTACCAACAAACCAAGGTTCATAACCTGCATTGGCCAATATTCAACCCGGAAATTGGACCAAACCACCGAAAACAGTCCTTTCAGATCAATTTCTTTCAAAAAGGGGGTAAAAGGGGAAAAGGTGGGAGAAGCCGCCCAAACTATCCTGACATTGATAACCAGACAGTTAAGCAAAAAGCAGCTGATCGAAAATATCTGCCAAAAAACACGTACAGAAACCTATTGATTAACAGCCACTTTTCCCATAAAAAGCGGGATTAGGAGCCGAAGCACTATTTTCGGACGGACAAACAACCAATGAGCGATACCCCCGGAAAAAAGTACATCGATATAGAAGAAGTCATTAAAAGTAAAAATCCCGGCCTTTTGAAGTGGATGCCCGGGTTTGCCATTCGCTATATTAAACGCATTATCCACCAGGACCACATCAACGACTTTTTGGCGCGGCACGGTGAAAAGAAATCATTCGACTTCATCGACGAATGCATCAAGGAGTTTGGTGTAGAAGTCACCTGGGAAGGCCTCGAACACATCCCCGATCAGGGAGGATGCATCATCGCCTCCAACCATCCCATCGGCGGACTCGACGGCATAGCTCTCATGCAGGTGGTCAGCCATAAACGAAAAGACATCAAGTTTATCGTCAACGATATTCTCATGAACATCAAAAACCTGGAGGATGTTTTTGTCGGCGTAAACAAACACAAGAAAAACACCGCGCAGGTACTTGACCTCATCGACACCTACTATGCGGGCACCACAGCTGTGATCATTTTTCCCGCGGGACTCGTCTCCAGAAAACAGGAAAAAGGACTCATCCGCGACCTTGAATGGAAGAAGAGTTTTATCACCAAAGCGAAGAAATACGAGCGCAACATCATTCCGGTACATATCTCCGGCCGCAACTCCAACTTCTTCTACAACCTCGCCCGTTTCAGAGGGAAAGTGGGTATAAAAGCCAATGTAGAAATGTTTTACCTTATGGATGAGATGTATCATCAGTTAGGCAAAAACATCCACATTAAAATCGGCCAACCTATTCAACACGAGATGTTGACATCTCAATACAGCGATCAGGAATGGGCACAAAAAGTGAAGGCACATATTTATAATTTAGCCGAAGGCAAAGAAGTATTTACGCCATAACGATGTCAGCAATCATTCCACCTGTCCCCGTTGACGTTCTCGAGAAAGAACTTACCTCCGATCGTTTCGTGCGCATTACGAACAACGGATCAAATCATCTCTATATCGTCAATCAGCACAATGCTCCCAACGTATTGCGGGAGATAGGACGTCTGCGTGAAATCACCTTTCGCGATGCCGGCGGAGGCACCGGACTGGATTGCGACCTTGATATTTTCGACACCTGTGAAAAATGTTACGAGCAGCTCATCGCCTGGAACCCCGAAGAAAAAGAAATCATGGGTGGTTACCGCTATATCCGCTGTGCCGATGCAGGTAAAGATGCTGCAGGTGTATATGAACTGGCAACGGCTGAACTTTTTCACTTCTCAGATAAATTCATCCGCGACTATTTCCCCTATACCATTGAACTGGGCCGCTCATTTGTGCAACCCAAATACCAACCGCGTCCTGAAAACAGAAAGGGGCTTTTTACGCTCGATAATTTATGGGACGGACTCGGTGCTATTCACGTAGACCATCCGGACATCCGCTATTTTTTCGGAAAGGTGACAATGTACAGTCATTTCAATTCCGAAGCCCGGGACATGATTCTGCATTTCATGCAACATTATTTTCCTGATCCGGATCAGCTGGTCACTCCTATTCATGCCTTGCGTCCATCACACAACATGGATGCTTTTGAAGCAGAACTCAACGACCTGCCTTATAAAGAAGGTCACCGCATTTTAAACCAACATGTACGCAGCCGTGAAGAAAACATTCCACCTTTAGTGAATGCCTACATGAACCTGAGCGCTACCATGCGCACCTTCGGCACCTCGGTAAACGAACATTTCGGAGGTGTGGAAGAAACAGGAATTCTGGTAACACTGGCGGATATTTACGAAACAAAAAAAGAACGCCACGTTAAGACGTATATTCCGAAAGGCTGACGAAGTGCTGCAGGATGCTGCAGGATGCTGCAGGATGCTGCAGGCGGCAGGCAACAGGCGACAGGCCGCAGGCGGCAGGCGGCAGGCTACAGGCTACAGGCCGCTGGCTACAGGCTGCAGGCTACAGGCTGCAGGCTACAGGCAACAGGCTACAGGCCACAGGCCACAGGCTACAGGCTACAGGCTACAGGCTGTTGGCTACAGGCTACAGTGTAATTGCCTAAAATACGTTGACCGTTGGTTGCCTATTTCAAAACTATATTTATGGAGATATTTCAATAATAGCAAGGGTAATCGATCAAAAGCTTGAGTCAATTTCTACAATTTCCACCAAATCCATAAAATTTAACATTCCTACAATTGTTTTTCTGGAAAATCTTCCTACATTCGAAGAACCAAAATCATAATTTATGAAAACACTACATTTTAGTTTTAAGCGTGTGTTGTTGATCCTTGTGTTGCAGGCGCCCATGATTTCAATGGCGCAAACTCCTGAAGATGCTACTGTGAGTCTTACGCCGGATACAGGCGGATCGGTGAAAGGTCTGTTTTTTGTGTTATTGCCTGACACAAACAACCTGGATGCGGTAGAGATTTTATTGGGTAGTGCAGAGGATACTACCGATCTGGTAAATTACACTTTTGCTTTTGATGTTACCACCGGACTACCATCCGGATTTAGCTGGAACAGAGATGGACTGAAAGTGTACATGAACGTAGGTAGTTTTCCATTGACAGACCTGCGTTATGGTAAGGTACGGCTGCGAAGAACAGGACAAGGCTTTGGGGCAGATTATGCCTTTGTAGCCAATTAATTTAACGGGCGGACTTTCTTCGCCTTCTCATTTATTTAAAACCATTTAACCTTCAATATCCATGAACACATCTTTTATCCGAATCGTGGCGGTATTTTGCGTAGCCATGTTCTCTATTCTGAATGTCAACAATTCCCTCGCCGGTAATTATACCTGGACAGGAAGTGCAAACAAAAACTGGAACAATTCCGCTAACTGGTCGCCGTCGGGTACGCCTTCTTCGAACGACACAGTTACCATTGGAACGGGAAGCGATACCCTATTAATAGCCGCCAACACAACCATCAACCGACTAGTGATCAGCGGAAGGGTGGTGAATCTGGGTGGATACCAACTTGAGATCACTCAGAGGGCTACTCTTAATGGGGGAAAAATTTATAACGGTACACTGAAAATGAGAGGTACTTATGCCTTCTTTCAGGGCACCAACACCAACTGTACGATTGATTGCGTTGTCAACCAGATCAAATTGAGTGGTGGTACCTTTGATGGAACAGGAACGTTTGAGCAGAACGGCACCGCCAATGGTTGGGGAGATGGTGGTTGCGTATTCAACGGAGCTGTTACGATGAAGAAAAGTGGGACAGCTTCTTTTCGTCTGGGTGGAGTTAATCCGGATACCTTCAACGCAAAAGCAACATTCATCTGCACCAACTCGGGCAATCTGGAGATATCTCACGCAAGCCAATCAGTTTTCAGGGATTCAGTTTTCTTAAACACCACTCATTCAACCGCACATATCAGTTTTTGCAATAGCTCCACCTTGGCCACACTGGAACAGGAAGCTGTGATCGTTACCGGATCAACCGGATTAACCAATGGTAAAATAACGCTCAAAGCCCTTCAACAGACCTCCAACAAATCAAATATTCTTAACGGCACAGGAAATTTACTGGTGAATGTAGATTCCTGCCAGTTCACAGGAGAAGTCAACATCACTGCACCATCGATACTGATTAAAAACAATATCTTTAACGCAGCCACTACACTTATAAAGACAACCGCCAGTACCAATAGTTATAGTTCCGGAGGAAACATTTTCAACTCAACAGCTACCATTGAAAATCAGGATGCCACTCGCGCATTCAGGCTGGCCAATGAAAGTGGTGACACTTACAATTCAGATGCAAAATTCGACACCGGCACCAACAATGTGCAAGTTGGATACAAAGGCAACAACTACTTCGCAGGCAACATCACCATTAACAGCACCAAAGTGGTATTTAATGCTAGCACCGGAAAAGTGATTTTAAATGGTGCGAACAACCAAATATTTTACGGAGAGGCAGCTTATAATATCGGAAAACTGGAAATCAACAAAGACGCTGGAACGGTAACACTTACCCGCTCCATGACCATCGACTCCTCCATTACTTTCATCAATGGCATCATCAACACCGACTCCACCATTACCCTCAAAGCAGCAGTAAATTGCAGTGGAGCCTCCAACCTGAGTTTTGTAGATGGACCGGTAAAGAAGATCGGCAATACGGCTTTTGTGTTTCCGGTGGGGGATGAGGGTTTTTACAGGCAGATAGAAATAACTGCTCCGGTACAAACCACAGATGCATTCACGGCAAGGTATTTTTATCAATCTCCTAAAATACTTAGTTCTTCAATTGACACTTCGTTTACAAAATTGTCGACTTGTAATTATTGGCAATTAAATAGAAACACTGGCAATTCAAATGTGTATGTAACTTTATATTGGGATAGCTTGAGCTGTAGCCTGATGGATACGGCAAGCGCAAAGGTTGTCGCATTAATAAACAATGTTTGGACTAATGTTGGAAGCGAATATCTAACCCACGATGAAAACTATGGCAAAATAAAAAGCGGCATCCCAGTTTCTTCTTATACTGCAGTTAGCTTTGGAAGTACACCACAAATAATTAACGTTACAATGTCCGCGGGAAGTTACTCCAGAGATATTCCTGATGATTACTTTGGCGTAAACGGTTCGAATACAATTGATGTTGATGATAATGGCAATGGCTTGCATACATGGGAGATTTTGCATACCAATCAGGTTCCAACCACACAACTATTCACATTGGTAAATAAAAACTGGGACATACTGCGTTATCCTGCAGGCACTTTATCTAATTATTTTGATTGGCGTTCCGGATGGTACATACAAGAGAAACATTTACCTTCAGGATGGCTTTATGACAAATTTAATTATCGCAGAGAAACAAATTATCTGGGAAATCAAACGATGGATTTTGCAAAGAATCTTAATTTGTTTGGAGGGAAACCAATTCTTGGTCTTAACTTATTGACTTCATCTGTTTACACGGAAGCGGCTATGATGTATGCGATGAGCGAGGTAAATGTCCCGGTTAATTACATAGAGTTAGGGAATGAATTTTATTTATCGGACGAACATTACAAAAAAGTATTTCCGTCATCTTTAGATTATTTTTTAAAGGCAAAAGATTGGGTTTCAAAGATACGCGCCCTGCAAATTCCAAAGTTAGGAGATATAAAATTTGCCATTGTAGGAGAAGAAATCAATGATGCTGCCATTGGCCGAAGAAAAATGTGGCTATCGACTATCCTGGACAATATTCAGCCAGGTGATGAAATCAATGCGATCACGTTTCACAACTATTTTAGTGTAGGATTTTCAAAAGATGACCCTGCCAATCCTTGCAAATCTCATTCAACTACCAAAATGCGAAGGTATTTACACCAACAGTTTGAAATGTTAGATGAATTAGAAAGCGCTACATTTCAGGCTGTGAGGAATGTAAATCAAGGTAAACTTGTAGGACATGAATTGGACATCTGGATCACTGAATTTAATACGTTAGATGATGAAAGTCCATACACCGGCTCCTGGCTTCATGGACTTGCCAATGCAGCCATGTTATTGAAATACCTTGAGACGCCGGAAATCACCAAGGTCATCAATCATACCATGCTATCAGATGGAGTTTTTGGGAATATTTTTGAATCCAACAATGATTTTGCTAATTTTACTTGTCATGCAAAACTCCCGATAGGTAACCCAATAACCAGACCAGGGGAATTCACAGCAGTAGGTAATGCACTTAATCAAATTGGAATGGCGCTGCGCAACGCTGTAAAAGCTACAAGAGTTGAATTTACAGGTAACAACACACCTCCCATCTTAAACCTTCCTGATCCAAATGACATTGAGTACTCTTCAATATATGGATGGATATTGGAAGAAGTTAATTCTGGCCCCAAACAGATTATATTGCTAAATCTGAATTCAAATAATGATTTCAAGGTCACATTTAATTATTCAGCAGCTAATCTGAATTATACTCAGCTAGTTTCAAATGATGCTACCAGCGCAATTTTAGGGAATGCTCAAATCAACCCTACATCACCTTATGAACTTATACAAACGAATACATCAATCGCTCCAAATAGTAGTGGCGATTTTGAATTTATTTTACCCCCGCATTCAATAACTCGCATATTCGAAGAGCCTTCAATAAAAGCACACCTTACTGATCCTGTTATTTGTAGTGAATCCTCCACTACATTAATTATTGATGGTGGTCCTGAAAATGCTGAATTTACTGTCACTAATACTAACATCCCTCAGTTATCAGCGCTCTCAATTGGTGGTGTTGGAACAAACGACACCAGGCACTGGGAAATTACTGCTCCAAGTGTAAGTTCTAAAACTGATTATACAATAATTGTGGAATGTACAACTTGTGTTCCAGTAATCTCGCAAAATATCGATTTGACTGTTTATCCTGATATTTTAGATTTGCAAATCAAAGATAACAGCGGAAATCCAATCACTTCTCCTATTGAAAGATGCGCTAACGCAGGTACACCGTTTGAACTCAGAGCTTCATTTACCCCAGGATCTGGTGGCAATCCCAACACGAATAATTATACTTACATTTGGACACCTGATACGGGAATTTTTGCCAACGGATTCGGGTGCAATACAAATACTTTGCAACTCTGTAATAGTATTTCAGTAGCTCCTCAAAGAACAACAACATACACCGTTTTTGTTACGGATGACCAATGCTGGAAAAGTGCTTCAGTAGTGGTTGAAGTCCCGATCTCTGAACTGGATTTAGGTGAGGATTTTCTAGTTTGCTCAAATTCTAGCACCATTGAACTTAATTCAATTTCAACTGGGTCAGCGAATTTAAGTTATCAATGGTCTCCTTCGGGACCCACCAGCCCAACCTGGAATTATTCTATTCCTACCACACCGGGAAGTTATCCGATTTCATTGACAGTAACAGATATCTCTTCGGGTTCTGGATGTATAGTTTCTGATCAAGTCAATATTATTGTTGTACAATGTTGCTCGACTACGACAAATTCCGTTTGGCCTACCAATCAGGTTAATTACGAAACCAATTTAAATGAATATTACGCTTCAGGTGAAAATTTATTTAATAGCCTAAGCACTTTATGTTCAGGCTGCATATCGGTATTTGGAACGCCAAATAAAAATAAAATTCTATTCGAAAGTAATAATACCAACCAGATCTTACAGGTTAATGGGGAGTTGCGTCTTGAAAGAGATTTTAGGGACAATGCCGGCACGTTATTAAAGGACGGTTTTGATGTCGAAATCAAAGACTTGAAAATTCAATTTGGTGAAAAAGCCTTTATCAGAGTAAGAGGTGGCAGAACACTCACTTTGGATGGCTGCACGCTTGAGGCATGTGGTGCTATGATGTGGGATGGGCTACGAATTTTCCCAGAGGCTACAGATCTGTTACCAGCAATAGTGTTAAAAAATTGCACCATTAAAAATGCTTCAAATGCTTTGTATTTAGCCCGAGACTCCAGGTTTATTATTGAAAACTGTACTTTTATAGATAACTACATTGATATAAACTTGAATACCTATCTGAAAAGGGTAAAACAAGAGCCTGATGCTCCGGTCGACCCGAACGACAGTAAATCGACCGAATACTTCATCCGCTCCAACACCTTCACCTCTTCCGGCAACACTTTACTTGCGCCGTACGATAACGTTCACAAATTTGCGGCAATAGTATTGGATGATGCGGAAAGAGTGGTGATTGGGGATAGTTCGCTTGATGCGAGTGTGGATGCGAATGAGTTTAGCAGTAGCCGGTATGGGATTGTTTCATTCAAAAGCAGTTTGGAGACATTCAATAATAGATTTAATGACCTTCTGACTTTTTTTGAAGATTGGCCAGCTGAATTGCCACCGGCTTCTAATTTTCTCAAAGCAAACTCAGTAGGCATTTATTTTCATTCCTTGTTTGATAATAATGATCGAAAATTATTAATTGGGGAACGCTTTGATAATTCTGGAGTAACAGATACACGAAATGTGTTTACCAATATGGGGTACAATGTATGGACCGAGAACGAAACTAATGCAGAAATTCACTTTAGCGATTTCGGAAATGGTGATGAAGATGCAGTGAGTGGCACAAACTGTATCCTAATTAACAACCCTGGAAACAAGGCGATTGAAATTAGTAAAGGAAATAATTTTACAAACTTTTTAAATGGCATTCGAATTATTGAACCATCTCAAAATTCTGAAATCTCGATTAGTACCAATAATATTTTTAGTGGTTTACCACTTAATGGGGGCGGATTTGCCGGTACTGGCATAATGATTAATCATACATCAGGAATGTCACCAGAAAAGGTGTCTATTTCTGAAAATATAATTGGAGGAACTTTAGAATCCGCCTTCGGCTTTCCGCGCATTGGCATCAGGATTGCAAATATCGAAGGGGTAGAAATTGAAGATAATGAAATACAGTTTAGTCTGTCAAACACTCCTGGATTTCACTATACCGGTGTATGGATAGAAAACTGCAGAGGAGCTAATGTTAAGAGCAACAGGATTTTAAACATTGATCCACCAAATCAATTATATCAACTGGAAGATCTATTGGTTGGACTAAGAGTTGACAATAGTCATGGAACATGTATTGAACAAAACAACCTGGAGGCATTGGGACAAGGAATGCGTTTTTCCGGAAATTCTATTGTGTACTCTTTGTTTCGGAATACCATGAGTGGATTTGACCAAGGAGTGTTTCTACATTCGGCTGACATTGGTTTAAGACAGGGCTGGTACGGTGGAATTATTGAAAACGATTTAGACAATAATTGGATTCGATCAAATGGACCTACGACTGATAGAATCCAAGGTCAGACTTGGAATGGAACACCAATTGACTGGAATACCAGAGTTACTAGTGTTAGTGATTCGAGATACCCGGATGGAGATCTTTCTGTCGTAACTCCTTTTATTATAACTGGGTCGTCTTATCCTTTTAGTCAATGTCCTATTGAAGTTTCGAATGATCCACCTTATTCAGGCAATACCAGAAACGCATGGTTTGGTTATATTGCAGGAGATTCCGGTCGATACATTGAAAACTACTACTATTCTTTTAAGTACCAGAGTGAATTCGCCTTATTCAAAGAACTGAAGAAATTTCCTTCACTTCTTTCCTTGGACGATTCATCGGATGTTTCTTTTCAAAGTTTTTATGAAAATGCAGAAGTAAGTAATTATGCCATCTTTGATTCAATTGAATCTTTAATAGCGTCAGGATTGATGAATATCGCTTATACGATGACAGAAGCTATTGTTGATACGAATGAAATAGAATTCTGTCAGAAAAAAGTCTGGATGATTTATCTTAATAAAATCCTTCAGGGGGATATATTAAATTCAGTTGATTCCAATCTTCTAGATTCCATTGCACACTTAAATGCACTCGTCAAAGGCCCTGGGGTACGCATGGCACGTATTCTTCTTAATCTTGAGATTTATGACGAAATAGAAAGCAATAGTAGGCTTGCAAGTCAGACTAAAAAAGTAGAGCCACCATTTGACATTATGCTGGTGCCTAATCCGGCAAGTTGGGTGCTAAAGATTTTCCCATCAATTCTATCTACACATACAATGATTACTATTCATGACATAACAGGAAGAATACTCGATCAAAAATCTGATACACAAGTAATAGACATTAGTTCGATCTCGTCCGGATCTTACCTGCTGAAATACGAAGCTGATGGAAAAACCGTGAGTAAATTATTTATTATAAAGAAATAGCCAATGTCGAAGTGTAAATCATCTTTACTCCTATCTGTGATATTGGTGTTTACATTAAACTGTAATGCACAATATAACAATAATGCTTGGTGCTTTGGTGACAGTGTTTATATTAATTGGAACAACGCTTCGATACCTATAATTAATAGATCTTCTATAAAATTTATTAGAGGGTCAACATCAATTGGTGATTCAAGTGGCATATTAGCTTATTCGTCAAGAAACGATTTTTTTGCTCCTGTGAATGGCAAAGTTTGGAATAAATATCATCAGCAGATGCAGAATGGAAACTTTATTTATGGAGGTGGTTGGTACCATGAAAGAGTATTCCTTCCGGTACCTGGATCTGACAGTCTTTTGTACCTCTTTAGTTGTTGTGTAACATTAAGTTGCCCATTTGGGTTATATTACACATTGATTGATTTGAGTGCGAATAGTGATTCAGGAGCTATCATTCAGAAAAATGTACCAATTAATAATTCTCCGGCATTTGATGGATTAATGGCTATTCAACATGGCAATGGTAGAGATTGGTGGCTGCTCTATCAACGATGGGATGGTTCGAGTGGGAATGTAAGTTATAATGATTTTTTTGTTTACTTAGTCGATTCAATGGGTGTGCACTTAAATTCACAGGTTAATGTTGGCAGTAATCATAAGACAGGAGGCGGTCAATTGTGCTTTAACAACTCCGGCGAAAAATTTTCAGTAGTGACATGGCGCAATTTAATTCAATTATACAATTTTGATCGTTGTACAGGTGGAATTTCGCTTTGGGAAACTGTGCAAATTGAAAATTTACCTCCTATTAATTCCTACTATTTTTCGAGCGCCTTTTCACCCGATGGTACCAAGTTGTACGTTTGTGAAAATTCAGCAATAGATTCTATACCCTCAAAACTCCTGCAATTCAATCTACAAGCCAACCCCATCATATCTAGCAAAACTATTATTCATAATTTTATTACTTCAACTGAAGGTATTGCTGATTTAAAACTAGCTCCAAATGGAAAAATTTATTTAGCAGCTGAGGATGAAATAAATCACTGGATTTATATTGATACAGTTTATACGTTGATTAATAAAAACTTATCAGTTATCAACCAGCCTGATTCCCTAGGTCTTGCCTGCGATTTTCAACCCTTCAGTTTTTATCTTGGTGGAGCAAGAACATCTTACGGTCTCCCCAACAACCCCGATTACGAGCTCGGTGCATGGGTGGGGAGTCCGTGTGATACTTTAACTACAAACCTCACCCCCGGCCCCTCTCCAGAGGCGAGGGGAGAGTGGATGCAGGCATGGTATAACCACGAATGGAATATGATTCATGTGAATGCGGCGCAGTTGAAGGGAAAGAAAGGGATGTTGCGGTTGTTTGATATGGAGGGAAGAGTAGTTTTTGAAAAACCGGCGGAGGTGATTGCGGGTGGGTATTATACAACCGAGATCAATATGGAGAATCTGGCGAATGGGGTGTACGTAGTGAACCTGGTGACGGAGCAGGATAAAATTTCGGGGAAAGTGGGGAAATATTAGTGCTATGTACACACGGCGGTTTTAACCGCGGGGACGCGAAGACCCCGATAGCTATCGGGGGCAAGGGGCGCGGGGGAGTATACATTTAAATCACGTTAGTTCATATTCGTGAACGAGATATAATTTAACCACTACATAAGGCCAAGGGCTTGAGGCTAAAGGCTAAAGGCTTCGCCTTTAGGGTTCTTTTACGAATACTTTGTTTGCTTCTTGAATGTACTTGAGCAATTCGTCCTTTCCGATTTTTTTCTCAGCTGAGGTGGTGAAAAAGGGTGGTGTTTCCTCCCAGAATTCAAGCATGGCGGTGCGGAAAGCTTCGATATTTCTTTGTAAAGTTTCGGGGTTTAACTTGTCGGATTTTGTAAATACTACGGCTAATGGTACTCCGTTCTCGCCTACTTTATTGAGAAATTTGAGATCGCTCTTTTGTGGTTCGATGCGGATGTCGACGAGGACGAATAAACATAGCAGGTTTTTGCGGGCGCTGAGGTATTTATAGAGGGTTTTCTCCCATTCGGCACGCATGGATTGGGCCACTTTCGCATATCCATAACCGGGCAAATCTACCAGATACCAGTCCTTGTTGATGAAGTAATGATTGATGGTTTGCGTTTTTCCCGGATTGGAGGAAGTATGTGCGAGTTCCTTTTGATCAACAAGATAGTTGATGAGTGAACTCTTCCCTACATTTGAACGGCCGATAAAAGCATATTCAGGATAATCTTCCGCAGGTAGTTGTTCTACTTTTCCGGAACTTTTGACGAAGGTGGCAGTTTTTATTTTCAAGTGTGAGGGATTATTGGTCACTATTTAAGTACGTTTTTTTCTTTTCCGAATCGCTGTGCGAAGGCGCGCATCTCTTTGGCCATATCATCGTCGTTGGTGGCGCGCTGATAGGTGTCGGCCATGCTGGCTAAAGTCTGGTAGAAAAAGAACTCCATCTCTTCTACGGTCATTTCATGTGTCCATAAATCAATGCGCATGGAACTTTGATCGTGTTTGTCCCATAAGGATAACATGAGGGCTTTGGCCGCTTTTTCGCCTTGTAAACCGGAATCTTCGGCTTCCCACTGGAGGCCAACAGGCTGTTTTTCACTGTTTAACTCCACTCCAATCCGGATATTCGACCGGCGGGCTATTTCATTGGTCTTGGTCATGTGTTTGGTCAGCAAGTTGTCAAAAGTAGGCAATACCGCGCTTACCGTAACGTTAAACGACACACTTCGTACGAAATCAGTCCTGAAATTGTCTAATTTCGCCAGAGCGATATGATGGTACCCTTGTTTTTGCGTCGACTAATGGCCGTTTGCCTTTGCCTGTTGGTGTTGGCTCCTGCGGCTAATGCTCAGTTTACCCGTGGGGTGCAGATGAATTTTGGGAAGAACAGGGTGCAGTACAATGAATTCCTGTGGACATTCTACCGCTTTAAAAATTTCGATACGTATTTCTATCTGGGTGGTCAGGAGCTGGCTGTTTATACCGGTCGTACTGCGGAGGCGGACATTGCGGAGATTGAGCAGTTATTTGATTACCGGATCAATGGTCGTTTCCAGTTTATGATTTATAATCGTCTGACAGATCTGAAGCAAAGTAATATCGGTCTTGAAGGGGAAGAGCAAAATACCAATACCGGTGGTCTGACGCGGATTGTGGGGAATAAAATCCTGGTGTATTTCGATGGTGATTACCGGCATTTCCGGGAGCAGATCCGTGCGGGTATTGCGCAGGTGATGATCAACCAGCTGATGTATGGCGGAAGTATTAAAGATCGTTTGCAGAGCGCTGTCTTGCTGAACCTGCCGGAGTGGTATGTGAATGGATTGGTGGCGTATGTGGCGAAAGGCTGGACCGCTGTAGAAGATGATCGTATGCGGGATGCTATTATGAGCAGCCGTTTTAAAAACTTCAATAATCTTTCGGGACAAGAAGCCGGATTTGCAGGTACTTCTCTCTGGAATTATATCGTGGAGACGTATGGCAATAGCTCCGTTTCGAACCTCTTGTACATGACGCGGGTGAACCGGAATATTGAAACCGGTTTTGTATATGTGCTGGGTGTGCCGATGAAGGAGTTGAGTAAAAACTGGTACGACTATTATCAACGTCTCTACAATGAAGATGAGAAAACCCGATCTCTCCCTCCCGGTGAACCTTTGATTACACTGAAGAAACCCGGTCGTTATGTGAGTCAGGTGCGGGTGAGTCCGGATGGTAACCAGATCGCTTATGTCACCAATGAACTGGGCAAATTCAAAGTATGGCTGTACGATGTTCGGGAAAAGAAAACAAAACGTATTGCGAAGGGTGGCTATAAATCGGTGAATCAGGCGATGGATCTCAGCTATCCGACATTGGCATGGCATCCTTCGGGAAGATATCTCGCTGCGATCAAGGAGCGGAAAGGAAAACTCTGGCTGGATTATTATACTCCCGGAAAAAGATTAAAAAGAGAAACGAATAAATTTTTCTATTTCGATAAAGTACTGGATTTCTCGTTCAACTCCTCGGGCTCGGAAATTGTTTTATCGGCTGTGCAGAAAGGTCAGTCGGATGTGTTTACGTTTAGTCCGCGCACCAAGACATACATTCAACTCACCAAGGACCGCTGGGATGATCTCCACCCACGCTTTGTGATGAACGACCGGTACATCATCTTCAGCTCCACCCGTGTTGAAGATACCTTACGCCCTACTCCTATCCGACAGGCTGCTGATCTTGAAGTACCGAAGTCGAGTGATATCTATCTCTATGATTACCTCACCCGCGCTGCCCAGTTACTTCGCCTCACCAATACTCCCGGTGTGAATGAAACGGAGCCTATGCAGCTCGATTCTTCACACTTCGGTTATCTCAGCGACGAAAACGGTATCTACAACCGCTACAGCGCACACCTCGACAGCACAATCGCCTACATCGATACGGTTATCCATTACCGTTATATCGTGAAGTCGGTCCCTCAAAGCGACTATAAACGCAATATCCTCCAGCACGATGCCAATGCCCGTAGTACCCGACAGGCATCATTGATGAAACTCGACGGACGCTACCGGATATTCCTTCAACCTGTGAATGGTATCGACACCAGCTTCAACGCACCATTACGTAAAACCGGTTTCCGTTTCAAAGCTGATCGTGCCTCTTCACCGGCGCCAGTAAAAGCAGAACAACCAAAAAATCCGAATGTAACTGTTGTTAATTTCGAAGAAGACAAAGGCGCCACCAAACCTGCCGACACCAGTTCCATCGACATTAACAACTACGTATTCCAGTCGGATTTTCCCCGTAAGAAAAAGCAAAAAGAAAAACCTGCTGATCCAACACCACGCGTTGTCGACACACTTGCTCTGCAGAACGATGCCAACACCATCGACACCACCTCTGCTTTTGACAAACCACTCAACAGTGGACCTGACACCGCTGCGTATCAGCTTCCCAAACAGCGTAACTATGAGATAGCCTTCGCTGCCAACTATGTACTCACACAGCTCGACAATAACCTCCTCAACGAAACTTATCAGACTTACACGGGAGGCGCGGTTTATTTTTATCCGGGATTAAATGCATTGTTCAAAATCGGTGTCAATGATTTATTCGACGACTATCGCATAGTAGGCGGATTCCGTCTCAGTGGAAATCTCAACTCCAACGAGTATTACGCCAGCTTCGAAAACCTCAAACACCGCCTCGACAAACAGATCTCCTTCTACCGACAGGCCCGCGAAGAACTGACCTCACAATCGTACCTCAAAATACATACGCACGAACTGAAGTACAATGTACGCTGGCCATTCAATGATCTCACCAGCATACGCGGAACGGTTGCCTATCGCCACGACCGACTCGTAGCACTCAGCACCGACCAGTTCAATCTGCTCCTGCCCAATGCCTATCAGAACTGGACCTCGGCCCGCGCTGAATTTGTTTACGACAACACCATCAACACGGGACTCAACCTCTACAACGGACTTCGCTACAAAGTATTCGGCGAATTTTTCCGACAGGTAGATCGTGCCAATACCTATCTCACTGTATTCGGCGCCGACTTCCGCCACTACCAGAAAATCCACCGACAGATTATCTGGGCCAATCGCTTTGCAACGAGTACCAGTCTGGGCACCCAGAAACTCATCTACTACCTCGGATCAACTGACAATGCGTTTGTCCCCACCGACAACTTCAACTACAACATCCAGATAGACCGCACACAGGAATATGCATTCCAGGCATTAGCCACCAACATGCGCGGCTTCATCCAGAACATCCGCAACGGAAACAGCTTTGCACTCATCAACAGTGAAATTCGGATTCCGGTGTTTCAGTACTTCATCAACAAACCAATCCGCTCCGACTTCATCCGCAACTTCCAGGTCATCGGATTCGGCGATATAGGAACAGCCTGGACCGGACTCTCTCCCTACAGTAAAAACAACGCACTTTTCCGCCGCGACTACAACGGCAACCCGATCAGCATCACTGTCACCAAAACGGTAGAACCTATTGTAGGCGGATTCGGATTCGGACTACGCAGCCGTGTACTCGGATACTTCCTCCGCGCCGACTGGGCCTGGGGAGTAGACGACGGAGAGATACAGGACCGCATCTTCTACTTCTCCCTCGGACTCGACTTCTGATCGCACAACAACGGCACATCACTATGATAAAACCTGAACATATTCAATCCCTCGCTGCCGCTTTACAACCCGAACTTCTTTCCACCCGCCGGCATCTCCACATGCATCCTGAACTTTCATTTCACGAGTTCAAAACATCTGCTTATATCGCTGAACGGTTACAGGAGATGGGCATTCGCTTTCAGGATAAAGTAGCAGGGACTGGACTCGTCGGTATCATCGAAGGAAAAAATCCATCTTCCCGCACCATCGCCTTACGCGCCGACATGGACGCATTGCCGATTCAGGAAACTAACGATGTGCCTTACCGAAGTCAGAACGACGGCGTGATGCATGCCTGCGGACACGATGTACACACCACATCCTTACTGGGCGCAGCAAATATTCTTTTACAACTCAGGGATCAATGGGAAGGAAGTGTAAAGCTCATCTTCCAGCCCGGCGAAGAGAAACTTCCCGGAGGAGCATCCATGATGATTCGCGAAGGAGTACTGGAAAATCCCAAACCGGATGGTATCATCGGACAACATGTAATGCCACTGATTCCCGCAGGTAAAGTCGGATTCAGAAGCGGCATCTACATGGCCAGCACCGACGAGTTATACTTACGAGTGAAAGGTAAGGGCGGACACGGAGCCATGCCCCACCTGAATATTGATCCTGTCCTCATCACCTCACATTTAATTGTAGCACTGCAGCAGATTGTAAGCCGCACTGCTAATCCAACAATGCCCAGCGTACTCTCCTTCGGGAAAGTCATCGCCAACGGAGCCACCAATGTAATTCCCAACGAAGTGTACATTGAAGGCACCTTCCGCACCCTCGATGAAAAATGGAGAGCAGAAGCACACACACGCATGACCGATCTCGCGCATCAGCTGGTACAAAGTATGGGAGGAAAACTGGAATTTGAAATCCGCAAAGGATATCCGGCATTATACAACAACGAAGAACTCACCGCCAGCACGAAAGCCAATGCAGAAGCATACCTCGGCAAAGAGAATGTACTCGACCTCGACATCTGGATGGCTGCAGAAGATTTCGCCTTTTACTCACAGGAAACCAAAGCCTGCTTCTACCGGTTAGGCACACGTAATGAAGCACGTGGAATTGTATCGTCTGTCCACACACCCACTTTTGACATTGAAGAAGAAGCACTCCCGATCGGAGCCGGACTCATGGCATGGTTAGCCGTGAAAGAACTCGAAAAGAAATAAACGCAGACATCAGCGCAATTTCCACCAGGGACGCGGATACTTAAACGCTGTCCAGGCAGTCTGCAGATCCGACTTCAACTCCTCCGCCGACATATAACGTTGACGCATAGCCGAAATCATCTCTCCCCTGCGCTCCTCCCGACTCAAAAGATGAGCAGGACGGGCAAACTGCGCCTTAAACGTCATTTTCCGGATCACCTCAAATAAATCTTTTGGTATATACCGTGGCACCGGCAAGGGCTGATTAATCATCAGGTGCAACAACAGCTCCGGATTGGAATGACGAAACGGAACACGGCGTTCCAGCAATTCATACAGCGTAACACCCAGCGCATAAAAATCCGACGAGGCATCCACCAGATCTGTCTCCCGTAACACCCGCTCCGGCGCGCTGTACAGCAACGAAAAACTCTCATCTCCACCTCCACTCCGACCTATCGGCGACGCCTTACCGAAATCGACCAGCCATGACTGCACATGCGATCTATCCGAGAAATCCAGAATGATATTTCCGGGCTTCACATCTCCATGCATCCACCCGGCTTTATGCATTGCACCCAACGCATCTACGATAGAAAAAAACACTTCGCCCAATTGCGCTTCCGTCACCGGATGTTTGGACTTATACGCCGCACCGTAATTGCGCAGATTCATTCCCTCCTTAAACGCCTGCACCAGATAAACATCTTGTCCGTCACGGATTACATCAGTCACGGGAACAATAGCAGGATGACGCACCGGCATGGTAATTTCATTCTCGATAAAACCCGCCAATACCTTCTTCAGCAACACAACATTGCCTTGCTCATCAGTACCTTTAAAGGTCACACTGAACTTACCCGGCGGAGTAAAATACCTGTCGGAAGTAAACACATAGCGTCGCCCGCTCAATGCGGTAAGTTCCTGTTTCACGATTTTATCTGCTCAAAAAATCTTCGCACAAGGGAAAGCCTACGCCTCCACTTTGGAGTACTTCGCCATCAGCTCTTCCGCTTTATCCACCATTTCAGCTGACCCGATAAAGAGAGGAGTACGCTGATGCAATGACTCCGGCTGCAGATCCAGGATACGTTGGAAACCATTCGACGCTTTTCCACCAGCCTGCTCAATGATAAATGCCAGCGGATTACACTCGTACAACAAACGCAGCTTACCTTTTGGAGCCTTACCGGTAGAAGGATAGATATAGATACCACCCTTGATCAGATTACGGTGAAAGTCGGCCACCAATGAACCGATATAACGGCTTGAGTACGGACGCTTCGTAGACTTATCTTCCTCCTGACAATAGCGCACATATTTCTTCACGCCCTCCGGAAAATGTTCGAAGTTCCCCTCGTTAATGCTGTAGATAGCACCGGTTTTCGGGATCATCATATCCTGATGAGAAAGACAAAATTCACCAATAGAAGGATCCAGTGTAAAGCCATTCACGCCCTTACCTGTTGTATACACCAGCATTGTACTGGAGCCATAGATCACATAACCCGCAGCCACCTGCTCCACACCCTTCTGCAGAAAATCATCCAGATTAGTAGGACCATCACTTTCATCCTTACGACGATAAATGGAAAAGATCGTACCGATACTCACATTCACATCAATATTCGACGAGCCATCCAACGGATCCATACACACCACATAACGGGCGTTTTTAGCCACCTTACTCTCGATCGCAATCAGATCCTCGTTCTCCTCCGACGCAATAGCGATACACTCGCCACCTGCCCCGAGAGCCTTGATGAACTGCTCGTTCGCATACACATCCAGCTTCTTCTGATCTTCACCCTGCACATTCGTCTCGCCATGATCGCCCAAAATATCCGCCAGACCGGCCTTATTCACCTCCCTGTTCACAATTTTCGCAGCGATACCGATATCGCGAAGGAGGCGGCTGAGCTCACCTTTCGCATAGGGAAAATCCGACTGACGCTCAATGATAAACTGACCAAGGGTGATAAACCGTTTACTGGGGACGTGTGTTTGCATAACAATTATTTTACACAAATATACTCATCAGGACCGCTGCAGGTTTCACTCATTGCCCTAACTTATCAAAACACAGGCTGTTTAAAAATCATCAGCCGGAGTCGACAAGGGTAATTAAGGAAGAATTAATCTTGCACATGCAAACATCCTATCCTAAAGACAAGCTGAAAGTCCTCCTGTTAGAGAACATCCACCCTTCAGCCATCCGAATTTTACGCGATCAGGGGTATTCAGATATTGAATCCATCACCGGCTCACTTTCAGAGCAGGAGTTACTCGATAAAATCGGAAAAGTCCATATTCTGGGCATCCGTTCCAAGACACAGCTCACCGAACAAATCCTCCGCAAGGCCGATAAACTGATTGCCATCGGAGCCTTTTGCATTGGCACCAATCAGATCAACATGAAAGTGGCCCGCGAGCAGGGAATCGCCGTTTTCAACTCTCCCTTCTCCAACACCCGATCGGTAGCCGAGCTGGTCATCGGACTCTCCATCATGCTCATGCGCCGGGTATTTGAAAAAAGCGAAGGTGCGCATCACGGACTCTGGTTAAAAGAAGCCAGTGGATGTTATGAAGTCCGCGGCAAAACACTTGGAATTATCGGCTACGGACATATCGGATCGCAGGTCTCCGTACTGGCAGAATCATTAGGCATGCAAGTCATTTTTTACGACATCACCAGCAGATTGAGTCTGGGTAATGCCCAATCGAGCCGATCGCTGGATGATCTGCTCAAGAAATCCGACATCATTACCCTCCACGTACCCGGCACCTCTGAAACCCGCGATCTCATCAATGCCACCCGACTCAAAAAGATGAAACCGGGAGCGGTGCTTATTAACTTGTCGCGCGGCGATGTGATGGATGTTTGGGCAGTAAAAGACGCACTCGAGAAAAAGCATCTCGGCGGATTAGCAGTAGATGTATTTCCGGAAGAGCCCAAGAGCAACAAAGACCTCTTCGCTTCTCCGCTACAAGGATTGCCCAATGTAATTCTTACACCACATATCGGAGGCAGCACAGTAGAAGCACAGGAAGCCATCGGACACGATGTAGCCGACAAATTAATTGCCTTTACCGAGAACGGAAGCAGTAATGGATCACTCACGGTGCCGGAACTGAGTCTGCAGTTAGTAAAAGACGCACATCGCATCCTCCACATTCACAAAAACGTACCGGGAGTACTTTCGCAGATCAACGGAGTCATGTCGAAAATGAAAGTCAACATTCTCGGACAATACCTCAAAACGAACGAAGACATCGGTTATGTAGTGCTTGACATCGACAAAAAAAGCAGCACACGCGTAATGGCAGAATTGAAAAAAGTAAAGAACACCATCCGCACCCGGAGTTTGTATTAATTTTTTTAGCTTTACACTACTATGGATGAAAAAGTAACCGGCATCGGCGGCATCTTCTTCAAGAGTCCCGACCCCAAAAAAGCATGTGCCTGGTACGACAAACACCTCGGCATACAGTTTGGCGAACAAACCTATCGATCCTTTCAATGGAAAGAACAGGAAACCGGTGAACAAGGCAGCACGGTATTTTCCTTCTTCAAAAACGAAACCACCTATCTCGATCCATCGAAGTCGCCGTTCATGATTAATTTCAGAGTAAAAAACCTGGATTCATTACTCAGCCAGCTACAATCCGAAGGCGTCACCATCGTCGGCGAACCACAAACTTATTCATACGGCAAATTCGCCTGGATCCTCGACCCCGACGGAAACAAAATTGAACTCTGGGAACCGATTGAAGCGGGATTTAGTGAGGAAGGATAGGGGATTTTTTGACAGGTAAAATTCTTTACCGGGAGATAAAATAAAAATCAAAAGCAAACTAACGGCTGCGACATGCCGCTCCTACGGAGCTCGGTAAGGTAGGGCGTCGGAGTGTTAGTCATATGCCGCTCCGCTGGAGCTTTAATCTCAACGGAAATTTACTTTAACTGCCATGCGCCCCCTGCGCCTCCCCGTGTCCTTGCGGTTAAAACACACTGCATTCACATCAACAACGCAATTTAATCCCACCTCCGCATCTGCCTAACGGCCAACGGCATTTTTACTTCAACGCTTCTTTGTACAATCGTACTGTCTCTTCGAGACCGAGATAGAGGGCATCGCTGATGAGTGCATGTCCAATACTTACCTCCTGCAAATGCGGAATGATATGCCGGAAATACGTAAGATTTTCGAGATTCAGGTCGTGTCCGGCATTGAGTCCCAGTCCAACCTCGGCAGCTTTTTGTGCGGCCATCAGATACGGAAGGATCGCCTCTTCCGGATTTTCAGCAAAATGTGACGCGTAAGCCTCGGTGTATAATTCCACCCGATCGGTACCGGTGGCGGCTGCTGCTTCTACCATCATCGGAACAGGATCTACAAACAAACTTACACGGCAACCCATGGATTTCAGAATCGCAACCACTTCCCGCAGGAGTTCCTGTTGCGAGATCATATCCCAGCCGGCATTGGAAGTTAAAACACCGGGAGGATCCGGTACCAATGTTACCTGCTCGGGACGTACATCATCAATGAGACGGAGAAAATCATGTGATGGATATCCTTCAATATTGAACTCAGTATGCACTACCTGTTTCAGTTCATACACATCCTTGTAACGGATATGTCGCTCGTCGGGACGAGGGTGAACGGTGATACCATCTGCACCGAATTGTTGAATATCAATAGCAGCCTTTATCAGGTCAGGCATGTTACCACCACGGGCATTTCGCAGGGTGGCTATCTTGTTGATGTTTACGCTTAGCTTTGTCACGGTGATGCAAGATTACTAAGTTCCTTGCATATTCAGGAACTTCGGCATGTTCTTTTCTGTTAGTATCAGAAACTGAACGATGTAAGGTCGTTGTAAGAAAAGGTAATAAACATCACACCATCCGCTATGAAAGATCTTCTTATGTTTGCGCCGAACTTCACAGAAACCGACATCGTTACATCCGAAACAAATCACATGTTTGCTGCCAGACTCATATCCGACAATGTACCGCCGCTGAAACCCAGTGACAGTTGCGGTCGCGCGCTCACCTGGATGGACGAATTGAGGGTCAACGCCTTACCTGTAATCAAGGGGCGTGAATTCCTCGGCCTGGTGTATAAATCAGGGGTGAACAATCCGGCATTGAAATCGCAAAGCATCGAACAGGCTGAAGTAAAATATCACCGCGTTTTTGTTTTTGAAAATCAGCACGTGTATGATCTTACCAAGGTGGCTTCTCTTCATAAGCTGGATCTGGTGCCTGTATTGAACAATGATCAGGAATATATTGGTCTGGTTACAGTGAATGATCTGGTTTCCTATTTCGCGGAAAGCAAGAGTGTTTACACACCGGGCGGTATCATTATTCTCGACATTGCACTGAATGATTATTCCATGACGCATATTGCGCAGGTGGTAGAATCAGACGGAGCCCATGTACTCAGCGCCAGTGTATCTGCTACTCCTGATCCTGCCCGCATCGAGCTGACCCTGAAAATCGACAAAGTAGATCTCAGCCGTATACTCGCCGCTTTCTATCGACTCGATTATCATGTGATTGCTTCTTACCATCAGAGTGAACATTCCGAAGATCTCAAAAACCGGTATGAGTCGCTGATGAATTATCTCAACATTTAATCGTTGGTTTCTTTATGTCCGGGCAACCGGCAGGCGAGGTTCTTTTGCCTTTCTTCGCAGCTATGCGTCAGTTCCTGATTGTATTCCTGATTCTTTTCGCCGGCCTTCACTCCACATGCGAAGCCCAGCAGCTGCAGGTACTCGACAGTATACAACTGCGCCGATCGGTCATCGACCAGATGGTCATCACCGGCAATAAAAAAACACGCGAATACATCATCCGCCGCGAACTCAGCTTCCGCGAAGGCGACACTCTTCCCGCTTACGTGCTTGAGTCGGCCATTGAACGCAGCCGGCAGAATCTGATGAACACGGCCCTCTTCAATTTTGTAGAGATCCGATATTTTCAGGGGATAGGAGATGCAGTAGTGGTGCATATCAATCTGACCGAACGCTGGTACTTATGGCCCATGCCCGTTTTCGAAATCGCCGACCGAAACATTAACGAATGGCTGCAGAACAAAGACCTCAAACGTACCAACTACGGACTCTATCTCCGCCAGGAAAATTTCACCGGCCGCGATGATATTCTGCAGTTCCAGGTACTCTTCGGCTATACGCGACGGTTTGGACTCTACTACACCATTCCCTACATCAACCGAAAGCTCAACCTCGGACTCAGCGCCGGATTTTACACCACCCGACAAAAAGAAGTCAGTTATAACACCTTCGAAAACAAA
>JAGOJO010000007.1:28320-36495 GCA_017995075.1 Bacteroidia bacterium
TCCGACAAACAATTCGCCGAAAACAATTCGCTCAACAACGACTGGCAGTTCGGCTATGGGTTAAGTTTAGACATCATCACCTATTACGACATCATTCTCCGCTGCGAATATGCCATCAACCGCCTCGGCGATCAGGGCTTTTACTTCCGACTCGGAACGGTATTTTAAATTGTCAATATTTCAGGACAAGGTCAGCTGACCGCACTTCATTTTCATTTATTTTCGTGGAGATGAAAATAGCCTTGTACGCCCGTCAGGTTGCACCCGAGCATTTCCCGTTTATCAAGGAACTGCTGGGGGAATTACAGCGACACCAATGCAAGCTGTTTATCTACCAACCCTTTTTACACGCCATTAAACGGATGGGAGATGATCTGCCCGAATGCACACCCTTCAATTCAGGAGCGGAAATTCGTGGACAGGTAGATTTTCTTTTTAGTCTGGGCGGAGATGGAACCATACTCGACACACTCACGCTAGTGCAGGACAGTGGCATTCCGGTGCTGGGAGTCAACGTCGGGAGATTGGGTTTCCTCACAGCCATCGGCACAGAAAATATTTCCGACAGCATCGACGCACTGGTAAAAGGACATTTCTCCCTCGACAAACGCCGGCTGCTACGACTTGAATCCAACCGCAACCTCTTCGGAGGGGTGAATTATGCCCTCAACGAACTCACCATCCACAAAAAGGACAGTTCCAGCATGATCATCATCAATACCTACCTCAACGGTGAATACCTGAATTCATACTGGGCTGACGGACTCATCATCGCCACTCCGACAGGATCCACGGGTTATTCCATGAGCTGCGGCGGACCTATTGTAGCACCCTACTCCGGCAATTTCGTCATTACACCCATAGCGCCGCACAACCTCAACGTACGCCCGATTGTGGTATCCGATGAAAATGTGATCTCACTGGAGGTGCTTGGACGTAGCCAATACTTCCTCGCCTCCCTCGATTCCCGCTCCGTCACCATTGATTCAGCTATATCGCTGGCCGTCCGCCGGGAAGACTTCACCATGAACCTGGTACGGCTGGGCAGCAGCAACTTCCTGGACACCCTCCGCAAGAAGCTAAATTGGGGTCTTGACACCAGAAACTAATCCACTCACCAAATCGTAGAAAATAAAAAGCTTGAATTATAAGGAAAATATTATTTTTGTCCGAAGGCCATACCAAACCATTATGAAGAAACACGTACTACTTTGCCTCCTTATCCTCTCACTTTTACCTGAAGTGAGTGAAGCACAAAGGCTTCGAGCCCGTTGGAAAGCTTACCGCTATGAGTGGAGCTTCGGACTGGGTGCCAGTAACTTCCTTGGCGAATTAGGTGGTGCCGACCAAATCGGAACCAATGGCTTTAAAGATCTGGAATTCAAACTGACTCGTCCGGCAGTGAGTGTAGGTCTTCGTTACAAACTCACGCCTATTTTCTCCTTACACTCCCACTTAACCTATGGCCAGGTACGTGGAGATGATAAACTGACCAAGGAATTTTTCCGTAACAACCGTAATCTGAACTTCAAATCGAATATTTACGAATTCAACGTCAACTTCGAAGCGGCTCTGTTGAGTCAGCGCGAAGGAGGTATCTATCGTTTACGTGGAGTTCGCCGTACTACTTCTTTTGAAGGATCGATGTACGGATTTGTTGGAATCGGCGTATTTCACTTCAATCCAAAAGGAGAAGTTAATGATAAATGGTATGAGCTTCAGCCACTTGGGACGGAAGGACAAGGTATTTCTCCTGCCCGTGAAAAGTATAAGCGTACCCAGGTTTGCATTCCATTGGGTATTGGTGGACGATATTTCTTCAATCGCCGTTGGGGAGTAGGATTTGAGTTCGGTATCCGCAAGACCTTCACCGACTACATTGACGACGTAAGTAAAACATACTACGACAACGACGCTATCAAACAGAAATATGGTGATATGGCTGCCTATTTTGCTGACCCAAGCTTAGACCTTGGAGAGAACCTGACCGTAGCCGGACAGCAGCGAGGCGACCCCCGGGACAAGGATGCTTATATGTTTTTTATAGTGAGTTTACATTATAAGATCCGTACGGGCCGAACCAACTTCCCGATATTCTGATCCTTCGTACCTTTGCCGCCGCTACCCGCTTAACTGCCGGGCAATTATTGTATTTATTCTGCGTTCAAGGTCGAGATTATGAGGAAAATTGTTCCCCTGCTGGTCATCATTAGCTCACTGTTGCCATTGGTAAATCAGGCACAGTCGAGGGAGATGGGTATTATGGTAGGCGTTATGGGTTACAAAGGCGACCTCGACCCCAATATGTACGACACCCGGTTCATCGATCCTGCGATCGGAATTTTATACCGTCGATCGTACAGCAACCATTGGGCATTTAAAGCGGCCATTAACTACGGACGTGTCCGCGCCAGTGATACAAAGGCGGAAGATGAATGGAGTAAAAACAGAAATCTGAATTTCCGGTCCAATATTCTGGAAGGTACCATGCAGGTCGAATTTAACTTTTTCCCTTATCAGACCGCCAGTCCATTTGCCAAATTCAGCCCTTATTTATTATGCGGTATAACTGTATTCCACTTCAACCCGAAAGCCAAACTTGACGATGAATGGATTGCACTCCAGCCACTTGGCACGGAAGGACAGGGAACAGCCGCCAATCCTGACAAAGACCTTTACAAGCGCACCAATGCTGCATTCACTTTTGGCGGAGGCATCAAATTTAAGATCATGCGCCGCTTTGGTTTAACCATCGAATCAGGCGTTCGCCGCACCTACACCGACTACCTCGACGATGTCAGCAGTGTTTATGCTGATCCCCTTGCCATCCGCAAAGAATACGGAAAAACTGCTGAATTGCTCAGCGACCGATCCTTCGACCAGGCACCGGGAGGAAACATCGGACGACAGCGTGGTGACACCCAACACCGTGACTGGTATGTATTTACAGGAGTACAGCTCACATACACCCTCTCCAAAAAATACATCGACAGTTGCCAGCCTTTCAGAATAAAACTCTGGTAATTGCGTTAAGGTGCAGTTAATCTGCCTCAACCACACCGCAGGGCCGTGGCATTTATTACATTTGCGTCCCTGAATCCATGTCAGCCAAAGAAAAAATAGATCTCCAGCGCCTTCCCCGCCACGTCGCCATCATTATGGATGGAAACGGACGATGGGCCAAGCAGCAAGGTAAAGTGCGCACCTTCGGCCATATGGGCGGAGTTAAAGCGGTACGTGATACTGTAGAAGGAGCAGCAGAACTGGGAGTTGAAGTACTCACACTTTACGCCTTCAGCACCGAGAACTGGAGCAGGCCACGATTTGAAGTAGATGCCCTCATGCATCTGCTCGTCGACACCATCGCCAAGGAGACACCCACGCTCATGGAGAACAACATCCGACTTGCCACCATCGGTAACACCGAAAGTTTACCGGCACGGGTAGTAAAGAATCTCAACAAATGCATCCAGCAAACAGCAGGCAATACACGAATGACGCTGGTGCTGGCATTAAGTTATAGTTCACGCTGGGAAATCACCCATGCGGTACAGGAGATTGCGAAGAAAATCAAGGACGGAAGTCTACAACCTGACGACGTCAACGAAGCCCTCATCAGCAACCACCTCAACACCGCAGCCTGGCCTGACCCCGAACTACTCATCCGCACCAGCGGAGAAGCCCGCATCAGCAACTACCTGCTCTGGCAAATAGCCTATGCTGAATTATACTTTACCCAAAAGTTATGGCCTGATTTCCGCCGCGAAGATCTCTACGAAGCCATACTTGATTTTCAGTCGCGCGAACGACGCTTTGGTAAAACATCCGAACAATTGAAATCCCAACATGCGTAAATCCTTCCTGTTCCTTCTTTCCTTCTTTTTACTTTTCACCGGCTTCAGTGCTCATGCCCAGCTCGAGACCATCGGCGGCGGAGTACAGGACTTCGATTACACCAACCCGAAAGAATATGAGTTGGGAGGTATCACTGTTACCGGAGTACAATACCTCGATGAAAGTGTACTCATCACCCTCACCGGACTCAACATCGGCGAGCGATATAAAATTCCCGGCGATCAGATTGCCAAAGCCATTGAAAATCTCTGGAAGCAGGGATTACTTTCCGACATTAAAGTAACAGCCACTAAAGTTATTGGCGATCGTATCTTCCTCAATTTTGCGCTCACAGAACGTCCACGACTTTCCCGTTTCAGTTTCCCCGGACTCAGTAAAAACGAAGCCGAAAAACTCAAGGAAAAACTACAGCTTGCCAAAGGAAAAATCGTTACTCAGAATCTGATCTACACCACCAGAAATCAGATCAAGGATTATTACATTGAAAAAGGATATCTCTTTATCAATGTTGACATCCAAACAGAACGCGATACAGTAGGTGGACCTAACCAGGAACTCATGCGTATTGTAGTCAGCAACAAACGCCGGGTAAAAATCAATGATGTCATCATACATGGCAACACCGAATTCGCCGAGAAAAAAATTCGCCGCAAGCTGAAAGGCACCAAGGAAAAAGGCTGGTACAAAATTTTCAACTCTTCCAAATTCAGCGAAGAAGCTCTCGAGAAAGACAAAGAAAAAGTAGAAGCCAGTTATGCTGCAAAGGGATTCCGCGATGCAGAAGTATTACGTGACTCCGTTTACAAACACAACGATAAATCTGTCAACGTAGAACTCTGGATCAGCGAAGGAAACAAGTACTACTTCCGCAACATCACCTGGGTAGGAAACACCAAATATTCAACAGCACAACTCAGCAAAACGTTGGGTATACAGAAAGGCGATGTTTACAATCAGGCGCGACTTGACGAAGGACTGTTCATGTCACAGAACAACACCGACATCAGCTCTATGTACATGGACGATGGTTATCTTTTCTTTCAGGTAACTCCGGTTGAAATCAACGTCGAAAACGACTCCATCGATCTGGAGATGCGCATTTACGAGGGTAAACAGGCCACCATCAATCGCGTCACTGTAAAAGGCAATACCAAAACGAACGATAAAGTGGTAATGCGGGAGATTCGTACCAAACCGGGCGAACTCTTCAACCGTACCAACATCATCCGTACACAACGTGAATTAGCGCAATTAGGCTATTTCGATCAAGAGAAACTAAATGTAATTCCAAAGCCGAATCCAGCTGACGGAACAGTAGACATTGAATACATTGTAGAAGAACGTCCCAGTGATCAGCTTGAGCTCTCCGGAGGTTGGGGAGGCGGCGCCGGAGTAGTTGGTACACTCGGTATCTCCTTCAATAACTTCTCCGCAAGAAATATCTTCCGCAAGAATACATGGTCACCATTGCCCACCGGCGACGGACAACGACTCAGCCTGCGCTTTCAATCCAATGGTCGTTATTTCCAGAGTTACAACGCCAGCTTCACCGAGCCCTGGTTAGGTGGCAAGAAGCCCAACTCACTTAGCGTAAGTTTATTTGAATCCATTCAAACAGACGGATTACCCAAAAGCAACGACGCACGCTCGGTATTAAAAATCAGTGGAGCATCGGTCGGACTCGGACGCCGGTTAAAATTCCCGGATGACTTCTTCCAGATCTACCACGAGATCACCTATCAGCGATACTTCCTCGATCAATGGTCGGGCACCTTCCTCTTCACTGATGGAACCTCCAATAACCTCAACTTCGAACAAACCATCTCCCGAAATTCAGTAGACGGACTGGTATGGATTCGCAGTGGATCGCAGGTCAGCTTCACGGTACAGCTCACTCCACCTTTCAGTCTGTTAGATAAGGGCACCGATTACAGCACCGCCGACGCATTAACCAAATACAAATGGATTGAATACCATAAATGGAAATTCAGCGGCGCATTCTATAAGAGCATCGGCAAGTTCGTACTCTTCTCCCGCGCGCAGTTAGGAATCCTCGGTTATTACAACCCCGACATTGGCCAATCACCATTTGAGCGTTTCTACTTAGGAGGAGACGGACTCAGCGGATTTGCACTAGACGGACGTGAAATCATCGCCCTCCGTGGTTATGAGAACAATACAGTAACTCCACGCCAGAGTGGGAACTATGTAGGAGGAACTACCTATAACAAATACACCATGGAGATTCGTTTCCCGGTATCCCTCAATCCTTCCGCCACTATTTACACCCTCGCCTTCCTGGAAGGAGGAAACAACTACCTCGGAACCAAGAACTTCAATCCGCTCAACATCAAACGATCGGCCGGTATCGGAGTACGTATCTTCCTGCCAATGTTCGGCTTACTTGGACTTGACTGGGGATATGGATTTGACGAAATCGACAATCTGCCCGGTGTAAACGGCGGACAGTTCCACTTCACCATCGGACAACAATTCTAAACGGCCAACCGTTTTCATCCCCCACAGCACCTGAAAATGCCGTGAGGATGAAGATTGCGTAAAGAAATGCTCGTTAGAAACCTGTCTTCAAGTGGAGCCCGACGTTTTCTTCATTTTCAAACTATTGGTTAATAACAGAATAAGCAATTAACAATCGCCTCCACTCTTTGGCTACCTGCCGGAAATTAGATAAATTTGGCACGATAATTTGCTATCGAGGGACAAATAAAACCCCACTACATGAAGAAGTTCATCCTTGCCTTCACATTTGCAGCCGGCCTCTTTGGTTGTCTGCCCGTTTTTGCACAGAAGTACGCTTACATTGATTCGCAGTACATTCTAGAAAACATCTCCGAGTACAAAGCCGCCAACCAGCAGCTGGATCAGTTAAGCATTGCCTGGCAGAAAGATATCGAAGCCAAGTATGCTGTCATTGACAAACTATACAAAGACTATCAGGCAGAGCAGATCCTTTTAACCGAGGAGATGCGACGCAAGCGTGAGCAGGAAATCACCAATAAAGAAAAAGAAGTAAAAGAATTTCAGAAGCAGAAATTCGGATACGAAGGTGAACTCTTCAAGAAAAAGCAGGAGCTCATCAAGCCGATTCAGGATAAAATCTACAATGCCGTAAAGAAAATTGCTACAGAGCAAGGCTATGCTGTTATTTTCGATAAATCCGGCGACCTAGTAATGCTTTACACTAACCCAAAGTACGATAAAAGCGATGATGTTTTGGCGGCGATGGGTTACAAAGCAGGTAACAAAGGTGGTGCGGACTCCGGAAGCGGATCAGGTGCAGGCAGCAAACCAGCAGGTGGTGGAAGCACTCCGGCAGGTGGCGGAACTGACGAACGTAAATAATCAATCTATCATATCTAATTATTCCATTTAACATGACAAGAATCCTTGCCATCCTCTGTGGCGTCCTGCTCGGTATTTCAGTTCAGGCTCAGAGCCCCCTCAAATTCGGCCATATTAACTCAACACAATTGCTGAGTCAGATGCCTGAAACCAAAGCTGCCGACTCTTCCCTTCAAAAATTCGGTACATCCTTAGAGAATCAGTTAAAAACAATGACTGCCGAATATCAGAACAAAATTGCTGATTTCAAATCGAAAGAAGGTGCGATGGCTGATCCTATCCGTGAAGCAAAACTGAAAGAAATCAGTGACCTCGAAGAGCGTATTCAATCGTTCCAGGAGTCAGCTCAATCATCTATGCAGAAGAAAAAAGAAGAACTCTACACTCCTATCCTGAAGAAAGCAGAAGAAGCTATCAATTCAGTAGCGAAGGAAAAAGGATTCTCTTACATTTTCGATTCAAGTGCAGGCACCTTGTTGTTTGCTCAGGAGTCGGATGATGTACTTCCACTTGTAAAAGGTAAACTCGGATTGAAATAATCCATCACCGGTATTGCGAAGGGGTCGACTGAATAAGCCGGCCCCTTTTGCTTTTCCATCGTTTTGCAATTTTCAGCTACCATCTAAAAGTGCGGTAATCAGATCGCCATAATTCCACCGTTTATGTATTTTTGAACATGGCAAAAAAAGTAAATCCCTCCTCACGACCGCTTGGTATTTTTGATTCAGGAATTGGTGGATTAACCGTTGCCAGTGCGATTCATGAATTAATGCCTGATGAAACACTGGTTTATTTTGGAGACACTGCACATCTGCCGTACGGAGATAAATCACCGGAAGCTATTCGCAAATGGTCGCAGGTAATCAGTGATTTTCTACTTGAGTTCAACTGCAAAGCCATCATCATTGCCTGCAACAGTATCTCCAGCGTAGCATTTGAAGCTGTAAAAAAACACGT
>JAGOJO010000007.1:36595-55990 GCA_017995075.1 Bacteroidia bacterium
CCAGAAAACGGCTAATTGTCCGGCGAACTGAATCAACACATACACCAAAAACACGAACCAGTTTCCGGCTTCCTTCATCCACCGAAAGTCGTAGTACCCTTCGTCAATAAAGAACAACAGATTAGTGATTACGAAGGCCACAACGAACGATATCAGAAATTCGCGGTGGATGGGTCGGTTGGTGGTCAGGGTTGTTTCCATGGGTTTATAAACGGGAATATTCTACAATTAGTGCATCTAAGTTCAGAAAATAATAGCTGTTGAGTTTTGTTTTCTGATCAGATGAATAGAAATAAGATAGCAGAGATTATTGCCACCGAGAAGAGGCCCAATCCGAAGTACAGGAATCCAATTCCAAACCCCTTCACCATTGTCCGCATCCACGATTGTTTGTATACGTTTTTCAGTGTCAGGAAGTAATAAACAGGAATGCAAAGCAACAACCAATCTAAATCAAAAGGCAGGAAAAAATCTAACAAACCAACAATAGATAGCAGTACAAACACCGCCGAATGAAGATGAAATGCACAAATGAGATGATCCACAAAAAATATCTTCTTGCGGATATAGAAGAGATACAGAACGAATGCGAATACCGGCATCAGAGAGAATAACAACCAGGGTAATTTACTTTTATAATAATCACCGATTCTCTTGAATCCTCCCTGTTGTTTCTTTACAATCTGAGTAAACGCGAACCTATTGAAGTAGTCTTTTTCAATTTTAAATGTATCCATTAATATTTCCGGATCGGTAATTCCCTTATCCAGAAAATATTGCAGTGAATCCGGATCAACCGTCACTTCTCCGAACGCGTATGAGAAACCGACTTTCTGTCCAGAATCAGGAGTTTCCGGTTCTGTAACAAAGCCTTTTTCTGTATCATAAACCAGGGCACTGTCAGCAGCATTAAAATCTGCAGCCAGAGAATCAAGTACCGCTGTAGCATCCTCTTTCTTTTCCTTTTTCCCGGTTGAAGGTTTATCAGTTAATCCGGAAATAATGAAAAACACAACTGTCAAAGTCAGAAACATGCGTACCGGATGGAAATAGCGGGCACGGCGTCCGTTGTTATAATCTACAGTCAGGAATCCGGGCTTGAACAAAAGCGGCACCAGACTACGCATCACTTTTGAATCGAGGTGCAGAAACTCCTCTATCAGTTCACGCACCAATCCGATGGCGGTTTCCTTCTTTACATTATTGACCTGACCACAGGACGGACAAAAGTTATCCTGTTCCTGATTGAGAGGTGTCTGGCAATTGAGACAATGGTCAGCCCGTCGGATGTGTTTTAGATTCATAGCTACGAAACGAAGATAAGAAGGATTCTAAAAAAAGAAAGGCCGGAACGAATCCCGGCCTTTTATTTTTACGATAAGTCTTCTTAATAGAATTTAGAACGTTTATCAGTAACGCCAGCCTTTTCACGCAGTGCATTGTATGATTCATACTGACTGCGGCTTTGCAACTGTGAACGCACCTGAGCAGCTGCTTCTTTGAGGTCAGCCGGCTCTTTCACATCACTGAAGCTCACGATCTGCACAACATATACACCATTCAAGCCTTTCAGTGGAGGAGTAACCTGACCTGCTTTAGAAGCCATCAGATAACCCACTACATACGATTCCATTCCGGAATTGCCGAGCATTGGAGATGCGAAAGAAACGTTTTCAAATGATTGTACCTGTTGTTGGTTTGCAGCAGCGATCGCTTCAAGATTACCGCCTTTACCTAATTTAGCCTTCAGCATTTCTGCTTTTTTATCGCGACGAACTTCAGCTGTTAATTGATCTTTAACTTGTTCAACAGTGCTATATCCTTTTTCGCGACGATCGTTCAATTTCGCAACTACGAAACGGCTACCGAATTCAAACGCTTTCGATACTTCACCTGGTTTAGCAGTGAATGTCCAGCGAACCAGTTCACGTGAATTTTCCAGCGGACCTACCTGACGTGCATTCTCCATGATATTTGGCTCCGTCATTTTGGTCAGCTTCTGATCATTGATGGCTTTATCAAAAGTTTCTGCAGTTGTATTCTTAGCAGCGAACTCATTTGCCTTAGCATACACCGCCTGATAAGTTTTAGAACTTGGCTCAATCTTTTTATCTACGTAAGCAACACGTACCTGACGGCTGGTCTTACCCTGATCATCGATATGAAGGATGTGAACTCCGAATTGTGTTTCCACCACCTTGTATTCACCCTTAGTTCCTTCAAAGCAGGCATCATTGAATTCTTTCACCATCATGCCAGGAGAGAACCAACCGAGATCACCACCTTTCATTTTCGCACCTTCATCGGTAGAAAATTTATCCGACATCATTTTGAAGTCAGCTCCACCCTGCAACGCTTTCTTAATACTATCAGCTTTTGCCATCACTACTTCCTTCGCTGCATCCAGCTTAAGGAGGATATGAGACGCCTTCACTGAATCAGGAAGCATTTTAATATCTGAAACTTTTGCAATACGGTAAGTGCTGTTCTCTTCGTAAGGACCGAAAACATATCCTACAGGATTTGAGAACATCAAAGAATCAATATTGAATGGAAGAGTTCCTTTTTTGTTGTAAGAAGCATTGAAAGGAGCATCACTGTTCAATACCACAAATGCTGAGTCGTTGGTAGCTGTTTTAAATTCTTCCACCAGTTTATTAATACTGAAAGCTGCAGCCTGACGATCTGCATCGCTTGGCATCACTTCAAAAGTTACGTACTCAATACTTGAAGAAGCTTCCTGCTTGTACTTTTTCATTGTCGCATTGTACAATGTTTTAAGTTCAGCATCGGTAACTTCAATTGTGCTGTCGGAAATAGTAGCATAAGGAATAGCGACAAAACGAACACTAGCCGTTTTATTTCTGCCCATGAAATCTGCCAGTGCTTCTGCTTTAGAAACATACATACCACCTTTCAGGAGGTTATAATATTTCTGCTGAACACGCTCTTCACGGATAGCATTTTCGAACAACACCCATTGCTTACGAGTCTTACCGGTTTGATCGTTATCCATGTTCTTCAGGAAATTGGAAACGTTAGCCGGATTAAACATACCCGTTTTAGGATCGGTGAAAGCCTGCTTAATCTGTGGATGTGGGTTTTTACCCTGCACCATATCGAGCAGTTCTTTCGGAGAACAGGTAAGACCCAGTTTCTCGTACTGAGGCTTCATTACCATATCGTTCACCAGCTGATTCCATGTCTGCTCACGCAATTGATCCATGGTGTTCTGGTCAACACTTTCATTATTACTTTGCAGCTTGTAATTGTCCACCTGCGTCTGTACACGGGCTTCAAAATCCACTACATTGATGCTCTTTCCATTGATTTCCCCAACATTGCTATCACTTGATCTGAAAGCACTGTTAGATGAGAAAAAGTCGCCCAGGATAAACGCGGCAAGACTGAAGCCCACAATTCCGATGAGCAGACCTGCTTTGCCCCTGATTTTCTCAATAACTGCCATAATTCTTTCGGTTTTCTAATTTAAGGCTGCGAATATACGAAGCAATCCTGAAACCGGAAAGAGGGTGTTGAAGAATAACGTGTAATGAATGTTCTGAAAACCAGTATTTTACAGTCGATCGTAAGGAAAGCTGTCTGGAAAGGGCAACAGGAGAGGCAGAACTTAGTTTTTTCCTCTTTTTTCCATGCGGATTCGCTGTTTCCGACGGATGATAAAAAAGATGAGGGCAACGGTAGTAAACAGGTAAAACCAGATGGCAGAAGTGAGGGTTTCGGTAACCAGTTTAAAGGTACCGAGTGAGGCGCCAAGCAGCACAATCACCAGCCACGAAAGTTCAAGTACCCTGAGCATAATTATTTATTTTTTGACGGTAATGCGTCCCGTTACATTGAAGATTTTATACGAACTGAAATCCTGGTTGGCTTCAAATCCGTTTCCGTAAATGATCTCTTCTGCAGTGCTTATTTTCACGTGCTGATCACTACTGAGTTTTTCCTTTCGTTCGTCCCAGATGAGCTTTTCAGTATTGAGTCGCTCACCCTTGCTGTTTACGACTACCACATCTTTCCGTGCCTCCCAACGCCGCTCATTTTCATAGTGAATGGCATAGTTGGCTTTCAATTCTGATTCCACATTCAGGAAGTTATCATAGAACTCGATACGTATTCCTTTTGGCAGTTCAGTGACCGGTTGCGGAGAGACCATCTTGCGCAGCTCAGCAGCAATCACTTTTACCTTGACAATTCCTGAGTCACTGTAGAGTGTTTCCAGTCCCTTGATATGCTCTACCGGTTCGTTCTCTTGTTTGGTTACACGGGTAATTTCTGCTGTATCGTTCTCGCAAGCCGACCAAAGGATGGTGAAAGCTACTAAAAAAACAGAAAGGTTGTACTTCCTGTTGAAAAAACCAATGTTCACCGTGGCAGATTTCATTATTCGTACTTGCGTTTCTGGAACCAGTTTTCGTTGAAGGTGAGTCCGAATGAAAAGCGTACAAATCGTTCGCGGATGAGGTTATTAGTTTCGGTTCCGCGTTGTCCGGCTTCGATGGTGAAATTCAATTTTGACGCATAAGCGCGCATCAGATTGAGGGCTAAGCCGCAGGAGACACCTACTTCATTGAATTCTGTATTTCGTAACTGGAGATATGATCGGTTGAAGTAAACACCGGCGCGGTATTGCACATTGCGCGGGCTCTTGGGATCGTCGGTGTATTGTCCGCCGAGAGAGATGCGGTAGCTATTGCTCAGACTATCCTTTCCTTTGAACGATTCATAATTGCTCCATTGCTGGTAACGGAAATCAGAGCGGACGAGCCACTTCTCCCCTTTCGCCAGTTGGGCACCAAACCCGAAACTCATCGGCATCACAACGGTTCCTGATTCGTTATCGTCGAATTGAATGGTATCCTTGGTCACATCTACACCGAAAGAGTTTTCTCTGAATGTTTCCCAGAGCAATGCGCGACGAGCTTTTAACTCCTGCTCCAAACCATAAGTAGCTCCGAGCGTAAGCACATAATCATTCTTCAACTCCGACCGCCAGTGCGCTCCGAAATCGAACAGGAAATCGCCCATGCGGATATCATCATAGAGCCTTGTGCCCATGAAATTATCATCGCTGTATTCGGCAACTCGTGATTGCTGCATGGATCCGAACAGGTAAGATGCATTCACTCCCAGCGAGAGATTCTTTGTTACTTTGAGTCCGGTACCTATGAAATATTTGTTGTAACCACCCTTGCCCTCGTATTTGGTAGAAAGGGTATTGGCAGAATCGATGGCTGTATTTGTTTCGATGCTGTAACCGATTCCATTGAAAGGCAACATCCCGAAAGCGAGTCCCATTTTATTCCTCCAGATAGGCATTCCCAGTACCAGGTAATCGATACGTGCATTCCATTTTTCGCTTGTAAGATCACCTTGCTTTAACCAGGTACGGTCGCCACTGATTCCGAATTCGAATACCATCAAGGTATCATAACCGTAAGAGGCGGGATTAAAACAATTCAAACGGGCAACATTGGCCTCCGCGATACCTGTTCCACCCATGGCCCGCTGATGCGCAAACCCGTTGAACAAAACATCTCCCGGACCAAATCTGGAATAAGGAGAAACAGTACTTGTTTGTGCCTTTGCCTGCACCGAAAGAAAAAGGAAGAGAACGGGAAGAAAGAGTCGGGTCAGTTGGATCATAATTGGTGTTGGAGGATGGTATTTAATCCGGTCAAGGTAAGATTGGGGGCTGCAAAGATGCGGGATTTGAGCTGATTTAAAAAGAACGGAGCGTCACCTCCGGTAATAACCAGCATCAAACGGGGATAAATCTGTTGGTATTGTGCCACCAAGCCCTCAATTTCAGCTAACATACCATTCACTACTCCCGATTGAATCGAGCCGAAGGTATCTCTGCCAATCAGTTCCGGAAAATCTACCGGTTCCAGCAAGGGCAATTGGGCAGTATCAGTGTGTAACGCCCTGAATCTCATCGCCAAACCCGGACCAATTGATCCACCGAGGTATTCATTTTCTTCGGTAACCAAATCCAGCTTGAGGCAAGTGCCGGCGTCAATAACTAGCACAGAATCATTGGGAAACAACTGTTTAGCTCCACAGGCATTTGCCAGTCGGTCGCGGCCAAGGGTTTGAGGAGTTTTGTAGGCATTCACAATTGGCAGCGGAGTATTTTCATCAAAAAAGTAGCAATTCCCCTTACCTTCCAGCCAGTTTTTTAGAAAAACCGGAACACCGGCTACCGATGAAAGGATGGATTGTTGAACAGGATACTGCTCCAGTTTTGCTACAAGGCGGGGTTGATCATCTGATGTAACCGCCTCAGCAAAAACAAGTTCGTCTCCATCGAAGACACCTGCTTTCAACAGCGTATTGCCAATATCAATCACCAGATTCATCCTGCAATATTAGGATCTTTTCCGCTCAGCCGGATCGACTTTAAACGAAAACAGTATCCGATCCCTTAGTCTTTCAGGCTTTTACAACATAGCGCGGCCGATTTACTTGTTTTTCATAAAAATGTTTTACTTTTGCCGCCTCCTTCACGGTGATGTAGCTCAGTTGGTAGAGCAAAGGACTGAAAATCCTTGTGTCGGCGGTTCGATTCCGTCCATCACCACTCTAAACCTTTTAACAAGACAAGATGAAAACTCCTCGCTATCGGAAGGTCCTGCTGATCGACGACAACGAGATCGACAATTTCATCAATGAGCGGATGATTACTTCCAGCCATTTTGCGCAAGAAGTTATTGTCAAGAACTCAGCCGACGCAGCCCTCGACTTCCTGAAAACAGTACAAGACGATGCCGGATGTCCGGAAATTATTTTCCTCGACTTAAACATGCCCGTGAAAGATGGATTTGGCTTTCTGGCAGATTATGAGGCGATGCCGGAAATTGTACGTAACAAGTGCAAAATCGTGGTTCTCTCCTCTTCTATCTCTCCGGAAGACATCAACAAAGCATCTACCAACACTCACGTTTTTAAGTACGTCAACAAACCACTCAGCGAAAAATACCTCGAAGCAATTGTACTTTAATTGCTGAAGCGATATAATGAAAAAGGCTGTCTCCGAAAAGGCAGCCTTTTTTATTTTGACATTAGCATACGCCCAAAATATAACATCCATAAAAAAAGGCCATCCCATGAAGAGACAGCCTTTGTTATTTTTTTTCGGAGCTATTATTCCTTGATCGGATTACTCATACGACGGATGACATTCTCATCCACCTTCACATAAGAAATCACAGGGAACGAACCTTTATTCATTTCGTCGAACTCGGTCCACATTTCTGCAATCCGTTTGATCTTACGACGGTAATCGGCCGGCTTCAACGCAGTCTTCAACAATTTCATCAGGAAACGAGCTGATTCATACTCCGCATCCTGCTCTCTGATCTGACGCTTCAAACTTGAGATAATCTGCATACACAAACTATCATCACCCATGATGCAATACTGCAGCGCCTGGAATAATTTCGAATCGATATCAGTGTAGAGATAATGCTTCAATGAAACCTGATTACGCAGTTCATTAATCTTACGGGCAGCACCCTGAAAATCGCGCTGATAAAACTTCACTGTAGCCAGGTAACGTTTCATGCTGATATAATGATACTCTTCATTCAGATCGATATCGCAATACTTCTCCAGTTTATCTGCATAGTACTGCAACTGATCGATATTTCCATCCACCTGATACTTCATCACCTTCGAACGAAGGAACTGCACCACGAAGAAATTCATCATGTGCTTCTCCGTCAAATCAGGAAGAATCTGATGAATACGCTGCAGGTAATAATCAGCACGAACGATATTCTGTGTACGCACATAATATTCGAAATACAGCATATCAGTAATGCACTTGATATTCTGATAAAACGTATCCATCGGATAGCTCTCAAAAATCTGCGACATCTTTTGCAACACAGCTTCCATCTCCAGCTCACGCGCCTTCAAACCATCCAGTTTATGCGGCACGTTGCAGAGATAATAGATATGCGCAATGTTATACAATACATATAAGCGATGTGAATCGTAGAGCTCACAGATGTTGCTCAGTTCCCGCTTCAGCATGATTACCTCTTCGAGATCCGACTCCATACCATTCAGCTGATATACGCCCAGCTTCTTCATAAAACGGAAGAACAAACCTTCAGCCTTAGAAACAGCCAATGAGAACGCAACATGCTTATTGAACTTGGTTTCATACACATCATATTCTTCCGAATAAAGATGTAATTGCGCCAGTGTTTTATAAACCAGAATCAGCTCCGCATTCAGATCATACTCGATCAGTTGCTTCTCCAGTTCGCGCAGAGCACGTACGGAGAACTCACGGTTGTTACCGAATAAATGCGCAGGCACACGCGACACCTCATCCATCAGGGTCTGGATAGGGTTCTGCACCTTTTTACTTAAGATCGCCGCAATTTTAGAGTTGAGACGTGATTTCAGCGTGTAATAAGCACTGGGGTTGACTTGTAAGATGTCCATCATCTCACTATCTTCCACTTCACGCTGACGTGTAGTTTCCAATACGAGGAATGGCTTGTTCTTCTTCTTTCCTGACACCTCCTGCAGCAATTGCTGATACTCTTCATCGGTCAGTTTCTTGATCGTCTTGCTTAATATTTCCATGTGATGGGATTAGTTAATGGATAGCTTTCTTGTTTTGTGCCTCTTATTACGTAAGATTTTATGAAAGGTTTACTTTGGTTTTTATTCGGATTTATTCCTTCATTTTTCTCCCCTTCCGTAACCCTGCATCTTCTTTTCCGTATTAACAGAGCTAAAACAATCCAAAGCAGGAGTTGAAGTCTGACACCTCCATCACATCCGGACTATATATCCCATTAAAAAACGGGCGATTTTCCGGAAAACCTTACAAATGGAAGAAGTGTAACCTTTACCCCTGCATCCTTCGTAAAGAGGAACGTAACTTGACAATGACCAAAAAATCAGAAATATGAATCACCAAGCACACACTGAGGACTTCTACAAAATCATTCGCGAAAACAGAATGATGATGTACTCAAAGCCCAAACGTTATTTCAACCGTGATGAACAAAAAGGTTCTGCCTTTAAATTCCTCTTTCTGGTTGAAGCCATTGTATTCCTGTTGCTCATGGCAGCTGCCGGAACCAGCATGGCACAAACAACGCAGCCTGCTCAAAGTCAGATGACAGCGAATACTGATAATCTGGCGGCCATTAACATCCACAACTACTCTACCGTTTATAATAGCGGAAAAGTATTCGTTAGCTGGACATCCAAAAACGAACAGGAAGATTGCGTATATGTCATCGAACGTTCCGGTGATGGACGCGAATTTCAATCAGTAGGTGTTAAAGAAGGTATCGGTGCTGAAATCGAACTCTATTATTCATGGATCGACCAGACACCTCCTGCAGGTTTCGCTTATTACCGTGTTAAGAAAATTACAAAAGAAGGAACTCAGTTATACAGTTCCGTTAGCTCAGTGATCAATCAATCTTCCAACTTTGGCAACTACGCCCAGGGTGAAGAAGAGACCAAGTAATATAGTAGAAGTGAGAAAAGAACGGTGAAGAAGCCCCTATGAACCGACCGGCAGAGGAGATTTTAAAAAAATGTCTGAGCCTTATCTTTCTGCTGACAGCAACAACGATACTACGGGCCCAGGTGCCCGTAGCGTCTTTTACAGCCAGCAAAGATAGTGGATGCGCCCCTCTCCAGGTGCAGTTTCAGAATACCTCGTCAGGTGCCATCAGTTACCACTGGACCCTGGGTAACGGTAACGTATCTACGTTGCCAAATCCTTCGGCTTCCTATGTAAACCCCGGCATTTATCAGGTAGTTTTAATTGCGACATCGGCAACAGGCCAGAAGGATACTGCTATTAATGTAGTGACTATCCTTGCTGACCCAGTGGCGGATTTCTCAGCAAATATTCTTTCTTCCTGTGAAGATTATAATCTGATCAGCTTTACCAATTTGAGTGTCGGTGCCAATTCCTATATCTGGGATTTTGGCGATGGTAGCTCGGCGGCTTCAGTTAACGCTACTCACACTTACAATACTCCGGGTACTTACAATGTAAAACTGATTGCAACCAATAATTTCGGCTGTCAGGATATTGCTATTAAAAGCGCATATATAACGATACTTGCAAATCCGGTGGCTTCCATCGGCGTGAGCCAGAGTTCGTCATGTAATGTCAATACGAATTTTCAATTTACTTCCGGCTCCTCCAATATCAGCAGCTGGAACTGGTCGTTCGGTGATGGCGCTACTTCAACAATTCAAAATCCTTCGCATCAATACGGTGCAGCCGGATCATTTCCGGTTACATTGATTGTTACAGGTACCAACGGATGTGTTGATACCGCTACTGCAGCAAATAATATTACGATAGGTAGCAGTCTGGTACCTTCATTCACGATGGACGACAGCGCAGGTTGTGGTCCGTTAACGATTCAATTTGATTGTACAGTTCCGGATGCAGTAACATGGAGTTGGGATTTTGGTGACGGAACTACGTCGACAGCCGACAATCCTGCGCATACCTACAACTCACCCGGCTCCTATTCCATTACACTTTCGGTTACTACAGTGAGTGGTTGCAATGGAAGTGTTACTTATAATAATCTGGTGGTGGTTGATGCGCCGCCAATTGTCAATTTTACTGTAGCGCAGGACAGCGGTTGTATTCCATACACCGCTCAATTTGTCAACCTGACAAGTGGTGCTGCTACTTACAACTGGCAGTTCGGCAATTCCGATTCATCTACACTTCCAAACCCAACTACCGTATATACAATTGGTGGTTTCTTTAGTGTTACACTTATTGCTACTTCACCGAATGGTTGTCAGGCTGCTTTAACAAAAACACAATTAGTAAAAGTATTTGCACCAACAGCAAAATTCAGCGGCACTCCGCTCATTGGTTGTCCGGGTATGACCGTACAGTTTACCCATACAGGTAACAACCTCAATGTCATCAGCTATCTCTGGAACTTCGGAGATGGTACTACATCAACCTTGCAAAATCCATCGCACACATATAATACCATCGGCAATTACAATGTATGGCTGATTGTACGAAATTCATTTGGTTGTGCAGATACCGTATACAAAGCCAACTATGTAAAAGTAGTGAGTGGAACAACCGCTTATACTGTTCCTGACACTTTACTTGTTTGTCAAAATAATCCGATTGCCTTTACTGATCCGACTATAGGAAGTAATGTATGGAACTGGAGTTTTGGTAACGGAAGCGGATCCACTGCTCAATCACCCAGTGCAATTTATACGGCACCTGGAATTTACACAGTAACACTTCAGACAAATATGCCCGGCGGTTGCGTACAGAATTTCAATCCATACGCCATCGTTCATGTAATCCCATATATTCCTGAACCAATTGTTGTCAACTATAATAATCCGTGTAAGCCGTATACAGTTGCATTTAGTACAGCTACTCAAAATGTAACGGCATACAGCTGGAATTTCGGTGATGGAAGCACTTCCTCACTCGCCAATCCGGTTCATATTTATCAGCAAGCAGGCACTTATAATGTGGTATTGAGTCTTACCATCGGCGCAGGATGTCTGGCAGAATTAAATACTACCATCACCCTCGGACACTCCAACCCGATTCAGGCCAGCACACAGGATTTATGTCTCGGAAGTCCGGTGCAATTTAGTCTGACCACTCCACTCGCATTCACCGCCACCAACTGGAACTTCGGCGATGGCAATACCTCCGCACAGCAGCAACCACAGCACACCTATACAGCTGCAGGAAGTTATAATGTTGCGCTTATCACCACTGATACTGCAGGATGTCTGGACACCTTCCAGCTCGCAGCACCGATTGTAGTAAACAACCCACTTCCTTCATTCACTGCCAACACTGTAAGTTGCCTGAATGCACCACTAACTTTCACCAACACCTCACAAAACGCCAGCAGTTATCTCTGGGATTTTGGCGATGGCAGCACTTCAACTGATCAGGATCCAACTCATACGTATACAACAGCAGGCACATACACAATCACACTCACTGCCACACAAAACTCTTGTTCGGTTACACAAACCTTCACCGGTTATGTAAGTGTTGTAGATCCGCTCAGTCAGTTTACCTTTACTACGAGCGGACAATGTATGCCTGTAACCGTCAACTTCACTGATCAGAGCAACAATGCAGTCAGCTGGATATGGTATTTTGGTAACGGTGATAGTTCATTGCAGCAAAATCCTACATACACCTATCTCACCGATCCATCTGATTCCATTCGCCTTATCATGACGGATGTTAACGGGTGTATCGACACTTCCACACAGGCGCCTTTCCCATATTATGCAGCAGGAGCCATGGTGGACGATGCAACAGGATGTATTCCCGACACTGTATTCTTCACCGACATTTCCAACGGAGCATTATCCTGGCATTGGGATTTCGGAGATGGAACCACCGACACACAACAGAATCCCGTTCATGTTTACAACAGTAACGGAACGTTTACAGTCACACTCGTTGCGACTTTCCCGGGAGGATGTCTCGATACGATTGTCTATACTGATCTCATCACTGTATCCTCACCGATTGCTGATTTTTACAGTCCTTCGGTAGCTGGTTGCTCACCTACACAGATCACCTTCAACAACACCACTTCCGACGCAACCTTGTTCGCCTGGGATTTCGGTGATGGTGGTATTTCTTCCAATGTAAATCCGCAACATATTTACTACATACCCGGCACGTATGACATTACACTGATTGCCATTAACGATTTCGGATGCTCTGACACTGTTACAAAACCCGCCTATATTTCCATACCGGGAACCTATACACAGTTTGGTATTTCCACACTAAGTGGTTGCCAGGGACAAGGTATCCAGTTCACTGACTCTTCCATCAATGCAGTTAACTGGGCCTGGGATTTCGGAGACGGATCAGCTGACAATTCACAAGATCCGAATCATGTCTACAATGACACCGGAAGTTATACTGTCACGTTGATTACACTGGATTCCATTGGCTGTACATCTTCCTACACCTATCCATCACCGATAGTAATACATCCGAAACCAACTGCAGCAGCAACAGTCAGTGACTCTACCGGCTGTTCTTTCTTCTCCACTAACTTCAACAACAACTCTACCGGAGCCACGCAATATGAATGGACCTTCGGAGATGGAGATACCAGCACACAAACAGGACCAACGCATACCTACCTCAGCGGCGGACTCTATTTCCCGGAGCTGATTGCTATTTCAGCATTCGGTTGCCGCGATACGTTCACCTTCAGCAGTGCTGTAGATGTGTTGCAAACGCCTACTGCAGTTATCAATGCTGTTGACACAACAGGATGTGAACCCGCAGTCATTACTTTCAACAATGCTTCACAGTTGGAAGAAAATCCAACTTACTCCTGGTACACCGACAATGGAATTACAGGAACAGGAGCTACCTTCCAGCCGCTATTCAATCTGAACAATACTTACGTAGTAAGCCTGGTTACAACCAATGCTAACGGCTGCGCAGATACGACAAGTTTATCCGTGACTGTGCATCCTACTCCTGTTGCCTCGGCTATCGTAGATCTCACTACAGGATGTAATCCACTGCAGGTACAGTTTACCAATTCCAGCACCGGAGCCGCCACTTACACCTGGGACTTCGCCAATGGAAGCACTGCAACATCCAGCGATCCAAATTTCGTATATCCTGACTCCGGATATTTCGAGCCGATGATGATTGCATCCAACGGATTTGGTTGCAGCGACACCTTCCTTTTTGCACCGGGAATTACCGTATTGCAATCGCCAACTGCTGCATTCACGGTCAACAGTCAGCAGATCTGTTTTGAAGAGACTGCAGATTTCACTGACCAGTCGACCGGTTTAGTATCACCCGTATATGCCTGGGATTTCGGATTCACCACTTCCACACAGCAAAATCCATCCATCATCTGCGGCACCAGCGGCACATATGATGTTAGTCTGATTGTCACAAACAGCAACGGCTGCAGCGACACCATCACCCAGGCACAATATTTAATTGTCAGCGACACCATCGCACCACCCATCGACCCGATAGCGAGTGCCAGCGTACTCAGCGACACCGAAACAGAGATCACCTGGTTCAACAGTTCCGCCAACGACGTAGCTGCGTACCTGTTATACCGATACAATCCCGCCACTGCTAACTGGGATCTCATCCATAGTGACAATACACCGGTACCTGCATCTACTGCTGCTACTACTACGTATATTGACACCGCACTCAACACCAAAGGGACCAGCTATTCCTATAAACTGCAGACAATCGACGAATGCGGCTATACCTATCCGTTAGACAGTCTCATTGCACATACAACGATCAACATCAGCACAACCGGCAACGGCCTGACTATCTATGTCAGCTGGACACCCTACGCCGGTTGTAATTTCAACGAATACAGACTCTACCGCACCGAATTACCATCCGGAAGTCCGGTACTCATTGCCACCTTACCATCCAGCACCTTACAATACACCGACACCAGCATACTTTGTCCGGTACAATACAACTACCGCATACAAACCGACGATCTTTGCGCGCGACCTTTCAACTCCTGGAGTGACACATCCGCCATCTGGCCCGAAAACATCTTCGAAGACCAGCAATCATCGCTTGTACGCACCACGGTAGTAGACGACAAGTACACCCTCACTGAATGGTTACCGCCAACTGTACATCCCGACCGCGTAACAGAATACCATATTTTCAGAAGCAGCGATAACATCAACTTCACCCAGGTAGGCACAGTACCAGCCGGCATCACCAGCTTTAATGACATGGATGTAGATGTAGACCAAAACTCCTACACCTACCGAATCATTGTAGTCAACGACTGCGGCACCAGCGGACCCGAAAGCAACATCGGCAAAAGCATACTGGTAGAAGGTTTCTGGAAAGACTATCGCACATATCTCAACTGGACCCCATACTTACTATGGAACACCGGCGTAGAGCGATATATCATTGAATACCTGACACCTCAGGGTGTTTGGGTCCCCATACGCGAACTAGACGGAAGCACTATTTCCACCGAAATCGACGATTAACAGAATCGCCTTACCTTTGTTATAATGAAACAAAGTATGGCACGTCCCCTCTTCATCTTTTATATTCTTGTAGCGTATGTCCTCATGCAGTTTACCTGGTGGGCCTACCTTCTCATCGACCTCAACAGCGAAATTGTACATCAGCGGGAAAACCTGGCCATACTGATCCACCAGAATCCACATCTCGCAGCCAGTGAGAAAATCATTTTTGAAAAAGAGCTCCGGAAACGGATCATGATGGTTATTGGAGAAGGCACTGTCTTTCTCGGACTATTGATTTTCGGTATCCACCAAACCCGCAAAGCCTTCGCCAAGGAATTTTCACTCGCCAAACAGCAAAAAAACTTCCTGCTCAGCATCACCCATGAATTCAAGTCGCCTCTTGCGGCTGTCAAGCTCAACCTGCAGACCATGCAAAAACGAGAGCTCGACAAAAGCAAACAACAGGAAATCATCCGTCGCTCCCTGATGGAAACCGAACGCATTCATCTCCTCGTAGAAAACGCCCTCTTCGCCGCCCGCCTCGAAAGCGACAACTACGATGTATACTTCGAACACATCGACCTCTCTGATTTTGCACAGCAGCTCGTCAAGGATTTCATTGAACGACAAGACCACGACCATGAAATCAATGACAGCATAACACCCGGCATCCGCATCAAAGGCGACAAACTGGCGCTCACATCCCTTCTCTACAACCTCATCGAAAACGCCGAGAAATATTCACCCGAAGGAACCACCATCGATATCAGCCTCAGCCGGGTCCAGCATGACGCCATCATCACCATACGCGACGAAGGCAGTGGAATACCCGAAGAAGAACGGCAACGTGTATTTGAAAAATTCTACCGCATCGGCAACGAAGACACCCGCAAAACCAAGGGCACAGGACTCGGCCTTTTTATTGTTCAACACATTGTCAATATGCACAAAGGATCCATTAAAATCCGCAGCAACCATCCTCAGGGAACTGTATTTGAAATCAGGCTTCCGGCTGAGAAATAACACCAACTCACCAGCAAAATTGATGTACCTTTGCACCGCATCAAATCCAGCACATGAAAAAAGCCGCACTGATCATCCTTGACGGATGGGGACTCGCGCCCACCAGCAATAGAAATGCTATTTCGCAGGCCAACACTCCCTTCATGCACCATCTGCTTGCCAGCTATCCGCATACAACACTTCTCACAAGCGGTGAAGATGTAGGATTGCCGGAAGGACAAATGGGAAATTCCGAGGTAGGACATTTAAACATTGGCGCTGGCAGGATTGTATGGCAAGAGCTCGCCAATATCAACAAAGCGGTACGGGAGCGCACCATTGACGACAGGCAAGCTCTCACCGATGCATTCAGGATAGCAGCAGAAAGAAACTGTAAATTACATTTCATCGGACTAGTATCCGACGGAGGTGTCCATTCCCATATCAACCACTTACAACACCTCTGCACCCTGGCCCATGAAAAGGGTTTAAAAAATGTTTTCATACATGCCTTCACTGACGGAAGAGACACCGATCCGAAAAGTGGTATGGGTTATTTGCAAACACTCCAGCAGCATCTCGACAAAACAACGGGAAAGATTGCCAGCATCACAGGACGCTATTATGCGATGGACAGAGACAAGCGATGGGAGCGGGTTAAAATAGCCTACGATGCATTAACAGCAGGCACAGGGACATTTACCACCGACTGGAAATCAGCAGTACAGGATTCTTACTCCCGCGATATCACCGATGAATTCATTAAACCCATTATCGTCACCGGAGCAGATTCAACACCGCTAGCGGTTATCAGCGAAAACGATGTAGTGATCTGCTTCAACTTCCGCACGGACAGATGTCGTGAAATCACACAGGTACTCACACAAACAGACATGCCGGAAGCAGGAATGAAAACGATTCCACTGCATTATGTCACCATGACCCGTTACGATGATACGTACAAAAACGTAGCGGTAGTATTTGAGAAAAACAATCTCAGCAATACCATGGGAGAAGTACTCGAAGCCCATCATAAAACTCAGATCCGCATTGCTGAAACTGAAAAATATCCACACGTCACATTTTTCTTCAGCGGCGGAAGAGAGTTACCTTTCAACGGCGAAAAACGGATCATGATACCATCGCCGAAAGTAGCCACCTACGATCTGCAACCGGAGATGAGTGCTTTAGAAGTGAAAAACGCTATTGTTGCAGAGTTGGAAAAAGGAGAAGTAGATTTTGTATGTCTCAACTTCGCCAACGCCGACATGGTTGGACACACCGGAGTATTCAGTGCAGCAGTAAAAGCTGTTGAAACGGTAGATGCCTGTCTGCAAGAAGTTGTAGAAACCGGATTAAAGAAAGGCTACCAGTTTATCATTATTGCCGACCATGGAAATGCTGATATGATGATCAACCCTGATGGAAGTCCGAACACAGCACATACTACCAATCCGGTTCCCTGCGTTTTAGTTACAGAAGAGAAAAACGTAGAGCTGCAGCCCGGACGATTAGCCGACGTTGCGCCCACCTTATTACACCTTCTTGGAGTACCTGCACCCACAGAGATGACCGGAAAAAATTTACTCACACACCACAAAGACACGGCACCACAACACGCATGATAAAAAGATTTTTCATCCTGATTCTAATTCTTGGTTCGGCACAACAAATCGATGCACAATCGCGCATGGGAGTATTTCTTGGCGGCGGCACCACCTGGTATTACGGCGACATGAATGATCGCTTACTCACCCACCGCAAACTATTCCAGTATTATTTCACAGGAGGATTACTCTACAGAGCCAGTCCGCGCATTTATCTTTCTGCTGCATTCGCCAGCGGAAGAGTAGACGGAGCAGATTCGCTCGCCATTCAGGAATTCAATCTGCGCAGGAATTTACATTTCAGAAACAATATCTGGCAGGCATCTCTACGGGCCGACTATCGGTTATTAGGCTACAGAAACGGAAATACACGGAGGATCACCCCATACATCACCGGAGGGATTGCTTATTTCCATTTTAATCCGGTAGCCATAGTCAACGACACCGAGATAGAATTACAGCCACTCGGCACAGAGGGACAATTTATCGACGGCGGAGATTATCCCGAACCGTATAAACTATATGGCTTTTCCTTCCCAATCGGCATCGGCGTAGAATTTAAAATATCACCATCGTTTGCAGCCCGGGTTGAATTTGTCAATCATTTCACGCTCACAGATTATTTCGATGATCTCAGTGCCGACTACGCAGATTCAGCAAGACTAGCAGCAACACCCAACGGGTTATTAGCAGTAGAGATGGCCTCCAATCTGGCAAACGGATATCCGAGAGAAGGATTTGGAAGAGGAGACGCCAAAGACAACGACACCTACGTTTTTCTGGGAGCAACCTTGCTGTACACACCGAACTTCGATGGAAACGGAGGCGGACGAGGCGGACATAAAAGCAGCGGAAACAGAGGTGGAAGAAAAAAGAAAAAAGCTGCTTGTCCGGCATTCGATTAAAAGCAACTGTATTCGCTACATTTGCACCCTCGAAATAAGGCACGACGGGTGGAATTAAATCAACTTCTTCAAAAGTATCTTCAGCAGGAGCAGACGCGCCGGCTCATCCGTTTCATTACGGAACCCAATGATAAGCGTGTCCACCTCGAAGGCCTGAGCGGATCATCGGATGCCATGGTATTGGCTGCTGTCCAAACCGAACTGCCTCACCCTGCATTGTTTTTACTCGGCGACCGCGAAGAAGCAGCCTACTTTCAAAACGATCTTGAGAATCTGCTTGGCGAACAGAAAGCAATTCTTTATCCAGCCTCATACAAAAAACCATATCAGCTCGACCAGCCCGACAACAACCTCGTACTGCAACGCGCCGAAGTACTCACCCGCATCAACAAAAGCCGCGATCACTTTGCCGTTATCACCTATCCGGAAGCTGTACATGAACGGGTAATCACCAAAAAATCGCTCGAACGCAACACCATCGAAATACGCATCGGTGAAAAATACACCATTGACTTCCTCATGGAGTTCTTTGATGAAAACGCATTTCAGCGCACTGACTTTGTATATGAACCCGGACAATTTGCTATTCGCGGAGGTATCGTCGACGTTTATTCTTTTGCACACGAGATGCCTTACAGGGTTGAATTTTACGGAGACAAGGTAGAATCCATCCGCAGCTTCGACCCATCCACACAGCTCAGCGAAAAGGTAATGGGATTTGTTACCATCATACCCAATATTCAATCGGGCATGGTGCGGGAAGAGCATGAATCGTTCTTCGATTTTTTACCGGAGAACACCCTCTTGTATGTCAAGGATCT
>JAGOJO010000007.1:56090-70300 GCA_017995075.1 Bacteroidia bacterium
CGATTTGCCGGACTCGAAACGCTCGATGTAAACGGAAAACAGCAGGAAGCCATCCGACTTGTTTACAAAGACAACGACATTTTATACATCAGCATCCATTCCCTGCATCGCATTGCCCGATACACCAGCAAGGATGGAGCAGCACCATCACTCAATAAACTCGGAAGCACCGCCTGGGCCACCTTAAAATCCAAGACCAAGAAAAAAGTCAAGGACATTGCCAAGGACCTCATTGCCCTCTACGCCAAACGCAAAGCACAAAAAGGATTCGCCTTCACCAAGGACTCTTATTTACAAACCGAACTGGAAGCATCCTTCATGTACGAAGACACCCCTGACCAGCTTAAATCCACCAGGGATGTAAAAAAGGACATGGAAAAAGACTTCCCCATGGACCGACTCATTTGCGGAGACGTAGGATTTGGAAAAACAGAGATTGCGATTCGCGCTGCATTCAAAGCTGTCTGCGACGGGAAACAGGTAGCAGTACTTGTCCCCACCACCATCCTCGCCCTCCAGCACCACCGCACCTTCAGCGAGCGACTCAAGGAATTCCCCTGCACCATTGACTACCTCAACCGGTTCAAAAGTGCAGCCCAGCAAACCATCACCCTCAAGAAACTCGAAGAAGGAAAAATAGACATTATCATCGGCACCCACCGGATTCTCAGCAAGGACATAAAGTTCAAGGATCTCGGGCTGATGATCATCGACGAAGAACAAAAATTCGGAGTAGCCGCCAAGGAAAAGCTGAAGGGATTACGCATCAACGTCGACACCCTCACACTAACGGCCACGCCTATCCCCCGAACGCTGCAGTTCTCCCTGATGGGTGCCCGCGACTTAAGTGTCATCAACACACCACCGCCCAACAGGCATCCTGTCACCACTGAAGTGCATGTCTTCAACGAAACACTCATCCGCGACGCCATCAACTATGAAGTAAGTCGCGGAGGACAGGTATTTTTCATCCACAACCGTGTACAGGACATCCACGACATCGCCGGTATGATCCAGAAATTATGTCCCGACATCCGCATCAGCGTTGGACACGGACAGATGGACGGCGACAAGCTCGAAGAGATCCTCATCAATTTCATCGAAGGAGACACTGATCTGCTCATTGCCACCACGATTATTGAATCGGGACTGGACATCAGCAACGCCAACACCATCATCATCAACAACGCCCATTACTTCGGACTCAGCGACCTCCACCAGATGCGCGGCCGTGTAGGGCGATCGAACAAAAAAGCCTTCTGTTATCTCCTCGCGCCACCACTCACCGTGCTCACACCCGAAGCACGCCAGCGATTAAAAGCCATCGAAGAACACTCCGACCTCGGCAGTGGATTTCACGTAGCCATGCGCGACCTCGACATACGCGGAGCAGGTAATTTACTCGGTGGCGAACAGAGTGGATTCATCTCCGAAATCGGATTCGAGATGTACCATAAAATTCTCGACGAAGCCATACAGGAGTTAAAAGAAACCGAATTCAAAGACCTCTTCCCCGAAGACGAAGAACGGGAATACGTACGCGACTGCCAGATCGACACCGACCTCGAAATGCGCATCCCCGATAATTACGTCAACAACATCGCCGAACGACTCAGTCTCTACAAAGAGCTCGATGACATCAACCAGGAAGAAAAGCTCATTGCCTTTGGAGAACAGCTTCGGGATCGTTTTGGTCCGGTACCACCGCAGGTATTTGAACTCATGCACACCATTCGCCTGCGCTGGAAAGCCAAACACCTTGGATTCGAAAAAATAGTACTTAAAAACAGGACGCTCAAGGCCTACTTTATCTCCAACCAGACCTCCGCCTATTTCTCCAGCAGCCTCTTCGCCTCTATTTTGAAATTTGTACAGGATCATCCCCGCGCCTGCAAAATGAAGGAAGAAAAAGGGAAATTAAGTCTCACGATAGCCCGCATTGACTCTGTACAGGAAGCCAATCAGATGCTGGAGCGGATACGATAGTTCCTTCAAGACCCGCAAACGCCCTATTTTACCATTTCAGGAAAGTATCAAGCGCTTATTCAGGAGATGTTTTGCCTCTCTCAGCATTGAAATACCCCCACTCAAACGCGCATTAATCACCAGCTTTTCCAATTTTCACCCCAAGCTTCGGCGTATTAACCAAAAATGCGAGGCAAAAGGTACTAAGTCGGGGGATCTTTGAGTTGTAATCAAAACACAGACACAAATGAAAATCGTATCCATCGTAATCGTTGCCTTAGGAATTGCATGTGTAATCTGGCAACAGTATCTCGAAATGAAGGCGAAGAAAACCAATTCATAAAATTGGAAGCCCACCTTTAAAAATTCAGAACGAAGCTCCTTCGGTGGTGTTTCGTATTTTCTCATTTCCATAAAAATAATTGCAAGGTTTTTTTAGAGATTACCACCCTTTTGGGCCAAATGCGAGTATATTTGCGCGCCCATGACAAAAAAGATATTCGCAAAAACACCGGGCACCGATTGGTCGAAGGTGGTAAAAATCAAGAAGAGCCAACTCCCAAAAGCAGGTAACGGATTATACGCTTTAAAAGAATTCCGCAGAGGTGATATTGTCTGCGAATACGAAGGAGAAGTTGTTACCTGGGCTGAATGCGAAAAACGTTCTGATGATGGGCATGAAGGATATGTATTCTTCTTCTCTAAAAACAGATGCATCGACGCCTACTTTACACCCTGGGCATTTGGACGCTACGCCAACGATGCACGCGGAATTGGCCGGGTAGCAGGACTCCGTAACAACGCCCAATATGAAATCAAGATGCGCAACGGAGAAAAGCGCGTATTCATTGTAGCCACGATGACCATTCCCGCAGGTGCCGAAGTATTTGTACACTATGGCGACGATTACTGGAGATACCTTAACCATACCCGGGAATTATTTTTGAAAATGGAACGCGAAAAGCGACACGAACGCGAGAAGAAAAAAGCAGCCAAAAAACCTACCCGCAAGACAACCCGCAAATAACCCGGCCACCGACAGGAATTAACAGCCAATTGTTAACATCAGGCCGGCATTCTTAACATTCAGGTAAGGAATAATCCTGATTTTTGTCATCAGCTAACACACCTGCATTATGATGACGAATATCTCAATCGCAATTGTTACTATTGGACTTTCATTGGTAATCTTCAGTCAGATTTCTGAATCTTTTTTCCCAAAGAAGAAGAACTCCTGATAGTTTCATTGCTTCAGTCATTACAAAAAAGTTGAAGCACCCTATCAGCATTACAGCAGTGTTTTCAGCTCATTGAGGCCATTTTAACGCCGCGAACCTTTAGCCCTTGGCCTTATGCCTTTAGCCTTAAGCCCCTGGCCTTACGCAGTGGTATAATTGTATTCCGTGAACGAATATGAACCCGTAAATTCTAATGTTTAGATCCCCGCGCCCGCCGCGCCTTCACCGCGCTCACCGCGTTTAAGTCTCGACGTGTACATAGAACTAATATTTCCCAACTTTCCCCGAAATTTTATCGTGCTCCGTCACCAGGTTCACTACGTACACCCCACTTGCCAGATTCTCCATATTGATCTCGGTAGTATAATACCCACCCGCAATCACCTCCGCCGGTTTTTCAAAAACAATTCTCCCTTCCATATCAAACAACCGCAGCATCCCTTTCTTCCCCTTCAACTGCGCCGCATTCACATGAATCAAATTCCATTCATGATTATACCATGCCTGCATCCACGCCCCCCTCGCCTCTGGAGAGGGGTTGGTGGTGAGGTTTGTGGTTAGCGTATCACACGGACTCCCCACCCAGGCACCGAGCTCGTAATCAGGGTTGTTGGGGAGACCGTAGTAGGTTCTTCCTGTGCCTAAATTAAAACTGAAGGGTTGAAAGTCACAGGCTGCACCTAAACTATCAGGGTAATTGATAACGCTGAGGTTATTGTTGATGGTGGTGAATAATGAATCCGGATACGGAATACTGGCAATTTCATCGCCTGTAGTAATATAAATTTTATTATCCGGAGCCAATTTCATATTTGCCATGGACGCCTCATAACTTGACATTACAGCTATTACTTGTTTGCTTGCTGCTATATTAGTTGCTGTTAAATCAAATTGAAACAGGGTATCATTTTCTCCGGGCTGATTGATAGGAGATTCACTTACCACATACAACTTACTATCATCTGGAGAATAAGCTGCTGAAAAATAAAATGGATAAGGTGACGCACTACGAAACTGATCAATATTTATCGGGTTAGTAATCTGACCTGTGCACCTATCAATAGTGTATAATTCGATAAGTCCACCCCAAGTAACCAAGCAAAGTTGATTTCCATTATTGGATAAGATAAGTTGACCTCCTCCATCATTATGGAGCATTCCAATATTCGTTATTTGATTTAATGAGATTCCAATATTATCCACTTTAAAAACATAGAAACAATTATTATTTGCATATGGAAAAGTCTGGTCAAATTCCTTAAACAGCACCCACCAATCTCTTCCGTTTCCGTGTTGTACTGCAGTTAACCCGTCAAAAGCGGGTACATTTTGGAGTTGAACGTTTTTCTGAATCACCATTCCAGAATCATTGTTGGCTTTGTAGTTTATTAGGGTGTAGAATAGTCCTTTCCATGTATTTACACCAATTGAAATCAAATAAACCAACGAATCATTGCCTGGATGTGGAATTAAAACCATTTCATGGTACCATGCTTCACCGTTGATACTATCGCTATTTGGAATTATCGATCCAAACTTATTATATGTTTTTGATTGATCTATTAAAACTTGTTGTTGTCCTGTACCAGAATATAAAATTATGCCATTGCTATCTGAAAGAGAAACAGCAGTACCTCTGCCTTTGAGCATAGTAGTAAACAAAATTGGATTAAGCGGATTGCTCCAGTTTATTCCCACACTATCACCAAATACCCAATAATTGTTATTATACTGCCCTTGCACCATTCCCGGCAATAACAGCAAACAACAAATGATACAGCGCAACAACCACATCTCTCAAAGATAAGAATTAGCCGAATTCAAAACAGCAACCGCCCGCTCGTTTCCTCCAAACTAAACGAAAAGTTAATACCACTAAATACAAAACATCAACCTGCTCCATCAACTACCTACATAGTCCAGCAACTATCCGGTTGGATAAATAAACCGGGAATTCAATTTAACTCACGGATGTCCGCCTTTTGCCCTTGGCCTTTAGCTTGTCGCCTGTAGCTTGCGGCCTGCAGCATGCAGCTTGTTGCCTGCAGCTTGTGGCTGCCTCCCCCCGCCTCCCCACATTGGGGGATTTTCATTTATCTGTTGTTTTTTGGCACGCGCATTGAAACTCCCTTGTAACAAACAAAAAAGTTACACAAAAAATTAAGGAGGATTCATTATGAAAAACTTGATCTCTACTCTAGTAATCAGCAGCATGATTGTTGCTAATGTACATGCGGATCACAGGCTGTCGGACCTCCGCATCCGTACCTTCGATAACAGACCTGTGATTGTAAGCTTCAACCAGAGGCAGTACAACACTCCGTCCACCTTCGTTAACATTAACGATGTACAACCCGGACGACACTTTATCAAAGTATGGACAACTGTAGCTCCCCGTTCTTATGGTCATGGCCGACAGTTAGTGTACAGCGGATTTATCGATGTACCGGCCAGCGCCGAAGTAAGAGCGATGGTAACCAGAAACAGAACTATCCGCATCAACCAGGTGATCCCATTCGCTCCTCCTGTACCAGCACCTTGCGTCGATCCTTATGATCCTTACCAGGCGCCAGGACAATGCGGAACTATCGCTCCGGTATGTATGCAGGATGCAGCCTTCGACGAATTGCTCTACACTATTGAACGGCAAAGCTTCGAAAGTACCCGAATGCAATTGGCAAAACAGGCCATCCGTCAACATGGAATCATCAGCACTAATCAGGTTATTGCCCTTGTACGGTTGATGGACTTCGACTCCAGCCGACTTGAACTCGCCAAATTCGCTTACCAGTACACTGCAGACCAGCAAAATTACTTCCGTCTGTACAATGAATTCAGCTTCGATTCCAGTGTTCGTGAATTGAGTCAGTTCATCGGCTAACATGTAAGACAGCCGGCCGAAGTGATCACCCGAAAAAAGGTTTGGCACGGAAGTTGAAAGTTACCAGGTGTGCTTGTCCCGTAAGGCAAGTGTCATAAAACAGAAGGCCCGTAAGCCCTCACATAACAAAAATGCCCCGTAAGGCGTTCTACTCTCAAAGACCCGTAAGTCTGCGACCACCCGGAGCCCGTAAGCACCGGATAAAAAAAGAAAGATCACTGTCCCGTAAGACAGCAAAGCTACCACAGCCCGTAAGCTGTACACCCACAGATAAACCCCGTAAGGTTTATGCACTCCCGGCCCGTAAGCCGGAAAACAACGAAAAGCTGGTCCCGTAAGACCAAACAAGAGTTCCTCAGCCCGTAAGCTGAATCCACAAAGAACCCCGTAAGGTTCCAAAAGCGAAACCGGCCCGTAAGCTGGAAGAAAACAACGCCAATGTCCCGTAAGACAGCAGCAGTACCCCTACATAAAAACAGGACAGCCGGTTAGCAATAGCCGGCTTTTTTTTGCCCATCCCCGCCAGCCGTGCTCCAACCGTTTGTTTTTCAGCACCAATCAACCCACATGAACAGGGATTCATGTAAAAGGCGGCGGAATCTACTGATTCAGTGCTCATTTCAAAAAGATTTCCCGTTGAAAAAGAAATGAAAAAAATCAGTAAAAAAGGACTTTAAAAAACCGTAAATTCGCACCTTCGAAAAGCGATTCAAATTATCATGGCTGAACATCAACAACAGGTCCTCGACCGAGTGATCATTAAGTTTGCCGGCGACTCCGGAGACGGAATGCAGCTCACCGGAACACAATTCACCAATACAGCCGCCTTGCTGGGAAATGACTTAAGTACATTCCCTGATTTCCCGGCGGAGATCCGTGCCCCACAGGGTACGATACCGGGCGTATCCGGCTACCAGCTTCACTTTGGCTCTGTCAACATTTTCACACCGGGAGATTCCTGCGATGTGTTAGTGGCCATGAATGCAGCCGCTCTGAAAGCCAACCTGCGCAATTTGCGTAAAGGTGGAACCATCATTGCCAACACCGATGGTTTCGACCCCAAAAATTTACGTCTGGCTGCCTATGCCGACGGTGTTAATCCACTTCTTGACGGCTCACTGGAAAGTTACCGCGTGATCACCATGGATGTGACGAAGATGACCCGTGCTGCTCTGTCGGAGTCCGGCTTAGGTATCAAGGAAATTGACCGGGCGAAAAACATGTTTGTACTCGGATTCCTTTACTGGATGTACAACCGTGAAATGAACCATACCGAAACATTCCTCAACGAAAAATTCGGAAAGAAACCGGACATTCTCGAAGCAAATTTAAAGGTGCTTCGTGCCGGATATAATTTTGGAGATACCAGTGAGACTTCCGGTACCCGTTACACAGTGAACAAAGCGCCGATGCCTCCGGGAACCTACCGGAACATCATGGGTAATCAGGCAACTGCAATGGGCTTGATTGCTGCCGGACAAAAATCCGGGCTGGATGTTTTCCTTGGTTCGTACCCTATCACACCTGCATCAGATATTCTCCATGAGCTTTCTAAATACAAACACTTTGGAGTAAGTACCTATCAGGCAGAAGATGAGATTGCGGCGATCTGTGCTGTTATCGGTGCTGCCTTCGGTGGAAAACTGGCGGTAACAACATCTTCCGGTCCCGGTATCGCCCTGAAAGGTGAAGCTATGGGATTAGGAATTATGCTGGAGTTACCGATGCTCATCATCAACGTACAGCGTGGTGGTCCTTCAACGGGCTTACCTACCAAAACGGAGCAAAGTGATTTATTCCAGGCAATGTATGGCCGCAACGGAGAAGCTCCAATGCCGGTTATCGCTGCTAAATCTCCTGCAGATTGTTTTGAAACTGTTTTCGAAGCCTGCCGTATTGCTATTGAATTCATGACACCGGTAATGTTCCTCAGTGATGGATACATTGCGAATGGTTCTGAGCCCTGGAGATTCCCGCAATCAGCCGACCTCAAATCATTCAAAGGAAACTTCATTACCGAGAAGAACGGAGATAAATTCCTCCCTTACAAGCGCGATGAAAAGTTAGCTCGTCCATGGGCTATTCCGGGAACAGCAGGACTCGAGCACCGCATTGGTGGTATCGAGAAACAGCATGAAACCGGCAACATCAGTTACGATCCGGAGAACCACGAGTTCATGGTGCGTATGCGTGAAGCCAAAGTGGCCAAGGTTGCTGAATATATTCCAGAACAAACCCTCGACAACGGAAACCCAAAAGGTAAATTACTGGTTGTTGGTTGGGGATCCACTTACGGAGCAATTAAAGCTGCGGTGAAAGATGCGCGTGAGAAAGGACTTGATGTAAGTCATGCACATATTCGCCATATCAATCCATTCCCGAAAAATCTGGGAGAGATGTTATATGCTTACGACAAGGTGCTGGTACCTGAGATGAACACCGGACAATTGAACTCTATTCTCCGTGATAAGTTCATGATTCCATCCATTGGCCTGAACAAGATCAAAGGAATGCCGTTCTCTACTGCTGAAATTCTCGAAAAGATCGAAGAACTCTGTAAATAACCGCCTGCAAAAACACAGCGCAGTTATTACATCAATAACTACTCCGAAGAAACGGAACAACAATTCACCGACTGATAAAATTCGTTGATATGTCAACAAACACAAATGCCGCAGAGGCACCAAAGTATACCAGTAAAGAGCTCGTAACCGACCAGGAAGTACGCTGGTGTCCGGGTTGTGGCGATTACTCCATTCTCAAACAAGTACAAACTGTAGTTCCTGAGCTCGGCATTCCGAGAGAAAATATCGTCTTCATTTCCGGTATCGGATGTTCATCCCGTTTCCCATATTACATGGAGACATTTGGTATGCACAGTATCCACGGACGTGCTGCGGCGATTGCCAGCGGATTAAAAAGCGTTCGTCCGGAACTGAGTGTATGGATGGTTAGCGGCGATGGCGATTCGCTGTCGATTGGCGGTAACCACTTCATTCACCTCCTGCGCAGAAATTTCAATATTAATCTACTGTTGTTCAACAATGAGATTTATGGTCTCACCAAAGGACAATACTCACCAACCTCTGAACAGGGAAAGATCACTAAGTCGACACCTATGGGTTCTATCGATCATCCGTTCAATCCGATCGCTCTTGCCCTCGGTGCAGATGGAACATTCGTAGCCCGCAGCATGGACCGCGATCCGGTACACCTGAAAGAAATGTTACGCCGTGCACACGGACATAAAGGAACTTCCTTCCTCGAGATTTACCAGAACTGCAACGTGTTTAACGACGGAGCATTCGAAATTTTCACTGAGAAATCGTCGAAGAAAGAAGAAACCATTTTTGTTGAAAACGGCAAACCGCTTGTGTTCGGACAGAATGGCGAGAAAGGAATTAAACTGGATGGATTCAAACCGGTTATCGTAGATATCTCCGCTGACAATAACAGCATCAATGATCTCTGGGTGCACGACGAGCGCGATCGCGTTAAGGCAGGCATCCTGGCACGCTTCTTTGATCGTCACGAAGAAGGTCAACCGCATTTCCCACGTCCGTTCGGCGTATTCTATGTAGAAGACAGAGAATGCTACGAAGAAGGATTCAGCAAACAAGTGGAGCAGGCAAAAGCGAAAAAAGCTCCGGATCTGGATGCACTTTTGAGAGGTAGAGAGACCTGGGTTATTGGATAACCGATATTAAAACAAAACGATGCGGAAGTAGGTGTAGGATTGTAGCATGCTACAATCCTACACCTACTTCCGCATCGTTTTTTATCCAAGATATTTTGCAACGAGCGGCATACGTCGGCCGCGACCAAAGGCTTTATTGGAGATACGCAGGATCGGTGCAAACTGATGACGTTTCCATTCGTTATTGTTGACCATTTTCAGGACACGGGCCACGAGTGCTTCGTCAAATCCGCGTTCGATAATTTTATCAGGGCCTTGCTGATGTTCGATGTAGAGTTCAAGAATGGCATCGAGCACTTCGTAGGGAGGAAGTGAATCGGCATCTTTTTGTCCGGGACGCAATTCAGCCGACGGAGCTTTCGTAATAATATTTTTCGGTAATACCTCACCGTTACGATTGATATAGTTCGCCAGCTCGTACACAACCATCTTATAACAATCGCCGATAACTGACAAGCCTCCGCACATATCACCATACAAGGTTCCGTACCCTACCGCCAACTCACTTTTATTGGAAGTATTCAGCAGAATAAAACCTAACTTATTACTCAAGGCCATTAAGGTAACGCCTCTCACACGCGCCTGAATATTTTCTTCTGCCACATTGAACGGGAGTCCGGCGAAATCATTCTTCAATGCATCCAGAAACGCATTATACATCAGAGCAATCGGAATAATTTCATGCGTACAACCGATTCTTTTCACCATCTCGATCGAATCAGCAATCGAATGATCACTCGAGAACTCTGATGGCATCATCACTGCATGAACATTCTTTGCGCCGAGCGCTTCTGTAGCCAGAGCAAGCACCACTGCCGAATCTATCCCACCCGACATACCGAGTGTAGCTTTCTGAAAGCCCATCTTCCGGAAATAATCGCGGATACCCATCACCAGACCGCTATGAATCCGGGCAATTTTTGAATCCATCTCTGCCGACACAACAGCATCTCCCGAGATAAACTTCGACGTAGCAACATCGAATTCACACACGCGTACTTCTTCGTTAAAGTAAGCCATCTCACCGAACAACGAAGCATCTGACTGATAAATCAGCGATCCACCATCGAAGAGTAAATCGGTTTGAGCACCCACCTGATTCACATAAATCAGCGGCAACTGAAACTCCTTCACATTCTTCACGAGGATAGCTTTACGATCTTCTGCATGCTGCACATTGAACGGAGAAGCCGCGATATTCACCATCAGTTTGGGTTGCTCACGAATCAGCTCCTTCATTGGCCAGAAAGTATACAGCGGATCATCGTCCATGTTCCAGAGATCCTCGCAAACCGTCAGCGCAATCTTCACGCCCTTTACTTCCACACATTCAAAAACACGGTTAGACTCAAACCATCGATACTCATCAAAAACATCGTAAGTAGGCAACAGTGTTTTATGAATGATCGTCTGGATTTTTCCATCTGACAAAACATACGCTGAATTGAACAGATTTTTTCCCTTCGGATCCGGATTCACCGCAGGAGCACCCACAATCGCCGTAAGAGAAGTACAACGTTTTGCGATCTCGTCAATATGTTCACGACAGCGATCGATGAAGTGAGAATAATCCAGGAAATCCAGCGGAGGATATCCACAAACCGCCAGCTCAGCAAAAACGAGAAGATCCACTCCATTCTTCTCCGCCGCTTCTATTTCACGCAGAATGGCGGCGGTATTCGAAGTAAAATTACCGACATGATAATTCAATTGAGCCAATGCGATTTTCATAGAAGGTCTGGTTTAGGGGAAGGGCCGACAGCAGCGATTTGGAAAGGCAAATTTACGATGTGAACGATAACTCGGGAACTAAAAAAGCCCCGAATGAACTTCGAGGCCATATATTTTGTACTGTATTGGTTTTTAGAACAATACTCCGATATTTAATCCAAGATAGTTGGTAACACCCTTTGCATCCTTTCCATCGAACACATCGAAGAAACCATTATTGAACTCAATACCACCGGTTAAGGCAGTTGAACCACTGATGGTGTATTCCAGTCCGGCACCGATCAGCATGTTCACGTTGAACACATTGATATCTTTTTTCGCATCGATATCATCTTCATCATCGGTATCATACTTCGCGCGGATAATAAAACCCGGAGAGAGACCAAACATCCCGTAGTAGCGGATTTTATTGAACTCGTTGGTCTTCATTTTCAATGCCATGGGAATTTCCACGTACTGAAGTTTATAGTTAACCACCGCATCAGGAATATTCAATGAATCATCATAAACCAGCTTCAGTTTACCCCCGCGGTAAGCCACCTGCACACCCGAAGCGATGGCATAGTTTTCCTGAATACGGAATTCGGTTTGAACACCATAAGAGAACCCAAGTTTATAGCCCTCCCGTTCGATATCTTTATTATCGGGTTTTATCCATGCCATACTTGGCGTAATTTTGAGACCGAAATGAAATTTCTGATCCTGAGCATACGTTGACAGTGTTGACAGAATAATTGTCACAAGGAGAAGAAGTTTGCGCATGTTTCTAATTTTACACCACAATGATAACTAAAAAAATCTACACCATTTTACTGCTATCCGTCGTCTTATTAACCATCGGATGTGGTGAAAAGCGCAGAGCAGATCAGAATCGGCCAGAGCCCATACCGGTACCGGAAGAGCAACTGGAACTCACCTTCATCCGGTTTGAACAAGATCTCAGTGAACTAAAGCGACCTATTGACGCTGCCATGGTAAAGGTGTTACGGTCGAAGTATGGAGAGTTTTTTGAGTTATGGTGTACCCGACTTTCAGGCATCGTAATGGCCGGAGAACAAAAGCCGGCGGATGCTGAAATCGCTCTCAATCTGAATCAATATCTCGGCGATAAGTACATCCAGGAAGTATTTGCTGACTGCAAGAAGAAATACAGCAACCTGGATTGGTTAAAAGAAGAACTGGAACCCCTGTTTTTACGTTATAAGAAAAGTTTCCCCGGAAAACCTGTTCCAACGATCATGACTTACCTCTCTCCTTTCTCCAGCAATGTAATGGCCATGGACAGCGTAGCCGGAATCGGACTGCATTTTTATCTCGGAGCAGATTATAAATTTTATCCGAGTCTGCAATTGCCACTTTACATGGTCAGGAAGATGGAGAAAGAATACATTGTTAACGACTTGCTCAAAGGATGGATCGACAGCGAGTACCTCGACGATTCAGCACAGAGCAGTTGTCTGGCACAGATGATCTACCACGGCAAAGTCATGTATGCTACCGAAGTATTATCACCTGAAACAGACGACACCATCATCACCGGCTATCAGGCACCACAACTCGACTGGGCCTACGCACATGAAGAACAGATCTGGGGATTCTTCATCGAACAAAATCTCCTCTACAAAACGAATCCAAAAGTTTACATCAAGTACATACACGACGGCAATACCACCGGAGGATTTCCCAAGGAAGCACCAGCTAAACTCGGGCCCTTTATTGGCTGGCAGATTGTACGATCATACATGAAAAATCATCCGGGGATGAATTTACTACAACTCTTTAGTTTGAAAGATGCGCAAAAAATTCTCGCAGAATCCGGATACAAACCACCCAAAAAAGCTGCATAAACATCTATGATAATAGCACGATTCACCTTCAACCCTTTTCAGGAAAACACCTACATTCTGTATGATGAAACAAACGAATGTGTCATCATTGATCCGGGTTGTTACGAACCGGAAGAGAAAGAAGAACTCTACCATTACATTCAATCGCATGGTTTAAAACCCGTACGATTACTCAATACCCATTGCCATATCGATCATGTACTCGGAAATAAATTTGTGCATGCCTCCTATGGTTTATCACCCGAGATACATCCCCTCGAAAAACCATTACTGGATGCCACCCTGCAATACGGAGCACAATATGGCATTTATATGGAAGCCTCACCGGAGCCTATTCAATCGCTCAAGGATGGCGGCGTAATTTCCTTTGGCAACACGGTATTAAAAATGCTGCATGCGCCAGGACATTCACCTGGAAGTATCTGCTTTTACCATGCAGAAAGCGGGAATGTAATTGGCGGAGATGTGTTGTTTCAGCTCAGCATCGGACGCAGCGATTTACCCGGCGGCGACATGGACACCTTGCTACGCAGCATTAAAGAAAAACTCTTTACTTTACCGGCAGAAACGGTTGTCCACGCCGGACACGGACCCGAAACCAGCATCGGCTTCGAACAAAGCAACAACCCTTTTCTGCACGCCTACTCCTGACGAATGAAATTACTTCAGCGAATACTCTTCTTCCTCATATTACTCCTTTCCACAGGAGTGAATGCACAAACGTATACGATATCGCCAGAGAACATTGATGCTAACGGCCTCGACTATGCGAAAGTGATCGGACAAGACGAAGAAGGGATTTATTTGCTCATGAGTAATTTATCACTCGACAGTTTTCGCGATCGATTCGG
>JAGOJO010000062.1 GCA_017995075.1 Bacteroidia bacterium
CCTGGTCTCAGGCTGCAGTGAAGTTGGATTCCTCTTTGTCAACAGTTGATTCATTACCTGAACTGGATGCTTTTGCTGACCTGAAATTAAAAGACTCCCCCTTTTTGTATGATCGGATGGTGAACCCTTTTGGCCTGGATTCATTGTTGTCGCCTATGGCAGGCTCACTTCGTTTTGGTGTGAATCCCTATGAACGGTTGCTTTCTTTAGATAATCCGGTTCTTCCACTGGATACCAATTTCGCTGTGTCGAATATTTCGCTGGTGTTGGGTAGTACGCGTGAACAGTTGTTGTTCCTGGATCATCATCAACATATTTCTAAAAAGCTGTCCGCGACTATTTCCTATCATAGCGTTGTCTCTCCCGGTTTCGTCCTGAATTGCTTGTCAGTGTATCGTCGTTTCGCTGCAGGGTTGTTCTTTGAATCTTCTCTGGTGAATTCGTCTTTCCAATTTGTTTATTCTAAAGTGGATGCGGATGAAAATGGTGGAATCGAACCGGATCAACAACTGGATGGTCGCTCGCGTACCGATTATGAGCAACTTATTACTAACCTTTCGGATGATAACAGGGAGGTGAGAAAGTATCTGGTGGAACTGAAAAATGCTGTAAAACTGATTTCAATTGTGGGCGCTGATTCTACTTCTTCAAATACGGTTTTATTGAATGCAGATATCGAATGGCAAAAATGGGGTACTCGTTATACCGGTTTGGCAGATAAAGATTTCTATTCTTCGTTCTTCCTGGATACCGCTTCTACAAATGATACTTCGGGTTATAAATACCTGGCTTACCGTCCGGGTTTGCAGTTGAAACATAAAGGTGAAAAGATTTCCTGGAATGTGTTTAGCTCTTATTCGTTGTATCAGCTGGAATTACGTCTCGATTCTTTGAAGTCGTCGGATTCGTATTATCGATGGACTTCGGGTGGTGAGATTCGTTTTGGCCAGTTTATTGCTTCGGCTGAATGGAATCTGATTTCAGGTGATGCGTTTAATAAGGATGATCGTTCGCTGGTGGCCGGATTGTCGTGGAAGAAATCTACTGCGTTTATTTCCGGTATTTCTGTTTCTTCGGGATTGTCTTCACTTAGCCCGGACTGGACAACGTCGAATTATATTTCAAATCATTTCGTTTGGTCGAATGATTTTGACAAGGAACAACTTTCATGGGTGTATTTGAATCTTTCAATATGGAAAAACAGAATTTCCTTCTTTCACCATTTTCAACATGCCGATAATTACTGCTACTTTAATGAACTTGCATTGCCTTCACAGCTGAAGCAGCAGTTTCAATTGCAGCGTGTGGGTGTGAAATCTGATCTTCAGTGGAAAAAATGGCGATTGATATCCAATGTTCGTTATGCTTTGGCTTCTCATCAGGTTATCCGTTTACCGGAGTGGGCTGCTTATGTGCGTGGATCGTATCACACTTCTTTCTTTAAAAAAGCACTAAAAGCAGAGTTCGGTGCTGCAGTGCATGTTACGCAGGCATGGAAAAATTATGCCTTCATGCCGGCAACAGGTGCGTTGTACCTACAGCAGGAAGTGAATACAGGTGGTAAACCTACGCTGGATCTTTTTGTGAATGCGGATATCGGAAAAGCTACCATTACACTGATGTTCCAAAGAGTGAACGCGGCATGGGGACAAACCGGTTATTATATTGCTCCCGGTTATCCGGTGGCGCCTTCAACCATAAAGTTTGGATTGAATTGGCCTCTGGTAAACTGAGAAGAATTTTTTAAATGCTGTGGAATAATTCGGTGACTTCGGCTAAGCGTTTTGAATAGCCACTTTCATTGTCGTACCATCCAACAATCTTTACAAGATGTCCGTCGTTGAGGACAGACGTGAGCTGTGCATCAAATATGCAACTATGATCATTGCCAATGATGTCAACAGAAACAATGGGATCTTCTGTGTATTCGAGGATGCCTTTGAATTTTCCTTCTGCAGCTTTCGCAAATAGCTGGTTGATGTCTTCTACACTTGCTTTCGATTTTACAATGCAGGTGATGTCAGTCATGGAACCGTCTATAACGGGTACGCGTATACCCGCTCCGCCAACTTTTCCTTTGAGTTGAGGAAAGACTTCTGATATCGCTTTTGCCGCTCCGGTGGTGGTGGGAATAATTGAGTTGGCTGCTGCCCTTGCTCTGCGTAAATCTTTGTGTGGTGCGTCATGTAAATTTTGGTCGCCGGTATACGCATGTACTGTGGTAACATAGGCCGCTTCGATGGTGTATGCTTCGTCCAGCAACTTAATCATCGGAGCAGCATTGTTGGTAGTGCACGATGCGTTGGATATAACTTTGTCTGTTGCGTCAAGTAGGTGCTCGTTTACTCCAAGTACAATCGTCTTCAAATCTCCTTTGGCCGGTGCGGATATGATTACTTTTTTCGCTCCTGCCTGTAAATGAATGGCGGCTTTTTCCGGCTCTGTGAAATGACCGGTGGACTCTATAACAATGTCTATGTTCAGGTCTTTCCAGGGTAACTTCGATGGATCCTTTTCTGCAAATACAGGAATCGTTTTACCATTGATGATGATCGAGTGTTCTCCTGCACTGACTACACCAGGATACTGTCGATGAATGCTGTCGTACTTTAATAAATGTGCGAGAGTGCCGGTGTCGGTTAGATCATTGATTGCAACTACTTCAATCTGCGGATGCATCTGCAGTTTTCTTAAATAAGTCCTTCCAATTCTTCCGAATCCGTTAATGGCTACTTTGATCATGGTGTGCTGGTTAAAATCTGTTGTTGGTCGATTGCCTTCGACAAAAGTACTTGTCGATTTGGTTTCTCGGCTTCTAAACGGATGAATTCTCTCCGGATTGTTCAACCCATTACTTTTCCCGTTTCTGATGCGAATCATACCCGTTCAGTTGTGGGTCATAGGTTTTTCGATGTTTAAACAAGTACTTTGCAATATTAAATTTCAACTCATTTAAAAACAATGTATTATATGAAGAATCTACTCAAACTCATATGGCTGTTTCTGCCGGCAGTTTCAATTGGACAGGTGAATGTGGCCTGGAATGAGCCAACAGGCGGGGTTAGTATCGCTCTGGATAAGTACAACAATAATTATACGGCAAACTGGGATTATAATCCGGCTGGTGATATCACCCTTACAAAACGAAATAATTCAGGTTCATTAATCTGGCAATCGGGATTTAATAATACTGATAATACGCGTCATGAAGTAGCTACCTGGGTGGCTACGGATCCGGCTGGAAATATTTTTGTAACGGGGATCTCCCGTTCAGGATATTCCAATCCGGTGAATGCGGCTAGTATTGTAATGAAGTTTGATAGCGCCGGTACTTTGTTGTGGAGAAATGTCTATGAAAACAACTTTGATGGCTCTTCAACGAAGAAATGTATTGTTGATGCTTCGGGGAATGTTTATGTGCTCGGCTTGGGTATTGGCTCGAATGGATTAGTTACGAAAGTGAAAAAGTTCTCTCCTGCAGGTGTTGCTTTGTGGAGCTATTTTGATACGAATGGCATCGGAGCTCCTTTGAATATAAAATTTACTCCCGATAATAAAATTCTGCTCGTTGGTCGTTCTGTTACCGGAAGTCTGAATGGCTATTCGAAAATCACTAAGGGTGGAGCGCACCTTTGGAGTTTGGGTGGGGTTGCCAGTCTTATAACGGGTGACGCTTCCGGAGATGCATTGGGAAATACTTTTATTGTTTCGGGTTCCTATCCGGTTTCAGGAGGTACAATTCTTAAAAAATTAAATGGTAGTGGTATTGTGCAATGGCAGCAAACTTTTAATACACTCGGTGCTTATCGTGTAGAAGTGGGGACAGATAATATGCCGGTGATGTGTGGATTCCCGAATCCGGGTAATGGTGGTGCTGCGTTTTTAAAGACAGATCAGAACGGTTTGATGTTATGGCAGAATCTGAATGCAGATGGTGCAAATAATTTTCTGATGCACGCACAGTTATTGCTCGATCAATATAACCACGCATATCTTGCTGCGGGAATACTAACGGGTATGGGTATATGCAAAGTGAATAACGATGGAACTTCAGCATGGAATATCGTTACCTCAGGAAGTTATTCAAATGGCTTTGCTATGGGTACCGATTATGCAGTCTATGTTGTGGGTGGTGCAACAGCGCGTTTGAATCAGGTAATACCTTGTGAGCATCCTGATCCATTGTTTGAAGATGGTATTACCGCGTCTGCAGGAAGAGTGAATTGGTCTTTTATTCCTGGTATGATGCAGTTTGAAGTGTGGTTTAAGGCTCCAGGTGCAATTGGCTGGAAGAAGCGATTTGCTACTGGTACAGCGAGGCGGTTAAACCTGACAAATCTCTTGTGTAATACAACGTATTTATGGAAAGTAAGGTCGGTGTGTGACTCTGCAGGAGTGGATGTGGTTTCGGCATTTTCTGCGGTGGATTCATTCACTACGCTGGCTTGTCCGCCTCGTTTGAGTGAGGGTGTAACATTATCAACTTCCCTTGTGGATGTGTATCCAAATCCTGCCGGTTCTGTATTGAATGTTCGCTTGGAAGAGGAGGGTATGTATTACTTTGAAGTGATGGATGTAAATGGTCGGTTGTTGATGGATAAACAGGTGTATGCCTCCGGTGTAGATGCCGTTCAGTTACATGTGTCGGACCTTTCTCCGGGCCTCTATGTGGTGCGTATCAAAGGGGAAGAGCAATCCTTTATGGCTAAGTTTATTCGGGAGTAAATCCCGATTGTCTGGCAGCCACTTTCTTCTGTAGAGAGTGGCTGCTTTTTACCTATTAGTTCCGCCTTTTCACCCTGAACTGCTTTTATTTGAGGTTTCTTTACGCTATTTTCGTTTATTCTTAATCCCCTTGGATTCTGAATCGGCTTGCCCTCGTGGCAATGAAAACCTTACTTGAGTGGAATATGAAAAAAAACACGCGGGATTCTGGAACAACTGCGGCTGCTGAGTCGTCGCCAAAGATTACAGTGGAAGCAACTACCGGAGGGTGGAGCAATAAATCATTTAATTTATTCTGGCTGACTGGCGTTGTATTTGTTGGATTGTTTTTCCTGGTGTTGAAGTCGTATAATATTCAACCGTATTCGAGTGATGAGTCAATTTATATTAATCAGGGGAAATTGATTACGGAGGGTTTTACACCCTATGAAGATTATGCCATGGCGCATCCTCCTCTGCAGAGTATTTTCATTGCGTTGATTATAAAAACTGTTGGCTATAATTTTGAGTTTTTCCGCCTGATACCAGCTTTATGGTGTTTGTTGGCCGGTGTGTTGTTGTCGATTATGGTGCGGCGCGAGTATGGCTCTTTTGCTGCTGTTATGGCGATGGGCTTGTATGTATTGTCGTATGAACCATTGAGAGCAGCTTCGCATTTTACAGGCGTGAATATGACTATCGCAATCTTAATGGCGGCATTCCTGGCACAGCGTAAAGAAAAAATTCTACTGTGTGCGATCTTCTGTGTGCTTGCGGTTTTTACCCGTTTATATGCAATTCCTGCTGTTATGGCGTTGGTGTTGTCATCGTTTCTGCGTGATCGGAAGGAGGCGCTTCATCTCGTTGGTTATGGTGCTACTGCCGGTATAATCGCGTTTTTAATGGTTGGTATCTGGACCGGATTCGGTGCGTTTATGAATGATGTGTTTTTGTTTCAGGCGCAAAAGACATCGATGACCTTGGATAAATTACAGGATATGCGTGATGGTGTGCTTTTTCACAATGCTATTCCTTTTGTGTTATTCCTGTTGGGAGCATTTACTGTTACAGGTGGTTATTTCCGTAAGCTGATTTCTCCTTCTGATGCGCAGAAAAAAAATAAGAAGAAGTCCGATGTGAAGGATGAGGATGATCTTTCATTGGTTTATCTCTCCGTTTTCGCTGTGATTTTTATTTGTTCTATACTGTTGAATATGGATCGGGTGTGGATGTACTATTATGTACTCGCATTTCCTTTCGGTGCAATTACGGGTGGTTGGCTGCTGGAGTGGTGGAGAAAGCAATTGGCTGAAGTGTTTGTCGCATTGAAGTCCGGTACTTTTTCGGCGATGGTGAAGTCTCCCTGGCTGGCCGGTTCATTGCTGATTTTTATCGGTGCCTGGTTTGCGTCTCCTCGTCTCGAAAAACGTCTCGATTATTATAAGGAGAAAATGCGCGAGGCTCCGGAGAAAAGAATTGCCTCTTATACCTGGCGCGATGGAAAAGTTCCTGGATTTGTAAATGATTTAATGAAGTCGTTGTTCTGGAAAGATCAGCGTGTGATTGGTGAGCATTATAATTTTATCAATTATTACCTCTGGCATTCAAGTCGAACTTTGGATATTACTGAGGCTGTGGTGGATGAGATTAAGAAACGTACTTCTGAAAAGGATTTTATCTTCGGAGATTCCGGTACAGTTCCTTTGTTTGCTTTGCTGGCCAATCGTGATATCGCAGGGAAGGAAGTGGATACGAATATCGAAAGGTATCGTTCAGGAAATGCTGATGTTCGGGAAATGGTGTCGCGTATAGATACTGCCGCTACAAAACTGATTTTATTGCGCGATAATTTTGGCGTGGCGGTCTTCCCGGAAGTGAAGGAGCTGGTGGGTAGAAATTATAAGGAAGTGAAAGTCTTTAACAGTAATACAGGCTTTACTTTGAGAATGTATGAACGTCTCCCGGGTTGATGAATGATGAGTTGGAAGATTCGTCAGGCGGTGGAGAAGGATGCGGCAGCTATCACCGATATTTATAATCAGGCGGTCGTTGCTGGATTTCAAACAGCAGATATTTCTCCGGTTTCTGTTGCTTCCCGTATTGATTGGCTGAAAGTACATTTCGAATCCAATCTTCCGGTGTTGGTGGCTTTGTCCGATGATAAAGTTATCGGGTGGATTTCCCTGAGTTCGTATAGGCCTGGCCGTGAGGCGCTGCGTTTTACCGTGGAGGTTAGCTATTATGTCGATAAGGACTTTCAACGTCAGGGTGTGGCTTCTCTTTTATTACAAGAAATACTGGAGCTGGCCGGAGAGCAGGGTTTCAATGTGGTTTTTGCAATTGTACTGGAGATAAATGTTCCAAGTGTGCTGTTATTGGAGAAGGCTGGATTTCAAAAGTGGGGATTCCTTCCTCAGGTGGCTGTGTTTGAAAAGGGAACATGTGGTCATCTGTATTATGGGATGGAACTGAAGGCAGAGTAATTTTGTCCATGTCGTTTTATTAACTTTCCAGCGATGTTATGGTTTTGTTTTTCAGGTGATTCCGTTGGACTAGCTGTCAGTAAAATTAATCTTGGGATTAACGGAAAAGGTTTTTGGAATTTATTTTTATAGGTCTAAACTGTATTGTTATGACCCTCTTGAAAATTATTAGTTGGATTTTATTGTTATACGGTATTCTCGGATTTGTTATCGTGATGCTTCCGTCTCGTCGGAGAGATGGTGAGATCAATGATTCCCCTAAGTCCAGGTTTGCGTTGCCACAATATAAGCTGGTGTTTATGGTGGGTATTGCCGGGGTTTTTATTACGAGTGTTATTATCAGTATTGATCCACAGGATACCGGTGTGGTGGTGACTCCTGCCGGTGTGGTGGATGAAGAACTGCATACCGGTTGGCATATCATCATGCCGTGGAATGATGTGAAGCTGATGGATAAAACTGTGTGGGTGTATACCTGTTCTCATAATCCGGGTGAAGGTCAGAAGGCGGATGCGGATGCCATCTGGGCTCCTACCAAGGATGGAATTAAAATGGGTTTTGATGTTTCTGTGAGTTGGAAGATTATTCCCAATGAGGCTAGCTGGATTTATCAGAATGTTTCTGAGAATGATGGTGGAGGCTCGGGGCGTTATTTATGGTTAGAGGAAAATGTGATTCGTCCGAAACTGAAATCTGCTTTGGCCTTAACAGTGAGTAATTATACGCCTATTGAAGTGTATTCGGTGAAGCGGGAAGAAATTCAGAAGAATATTATCATCCGTATGCGTGAGGAGTGTAAGTCGTATAAACTGAATATCGATCAGGTGGATTTGCGGGAGGTGTTTTATAATCCCGAGTATGAAGCTTCTATCAATGCAAAGAAACTCGCTGAACAGGAGGCCTTGCGTTTGTTTGAAGTGACAAAACAGAAGCAGGAGCAGTTAAAGCAGGCGGAAATCGAGAAGAATATCGCGATTCAACAGGCAGAAGGGGAGGCGAAAGCTCTGCAGATTAAAGGAAGTTCTATTGCACAGAATCCTAAAATTATCGACCTGGAATGGATCAATAAATGGAACGGTCAGTTGCCAACCTATATGTTGGGTAGCGGTCAGGGTGTGATGTTGAATATTCCGAATAAAAAGGATTGAGAAAGCGGATAAACTAACGGCGACGCCTGTACTAAAACAGGTGTTTCTCGGCATGATACGAGGAACGTACCAGCGGACCACTTTCTACATAACGGAATCCTTTCGATAATCCGATCTCTTTGTACCGGGCGAAAGTATCTGGATGAATAAATTCTGCAACTGGCAAATGTGAACGTGTAGGCTGTAGATATTGTCCGAGCGTGAGAATAGATACACCGGCTTTTAGCAGATCGTCCATCGATTCAAGCAACTCTTCTTCTTTTTCTCCTAAGCCAAGCATGATACCCGACTTTGCACGGACACCTGCAGCACTGATACGTTGTAATACCTCCAGTGAGCGGTCGTATTTTGCCTGTACCCGAACCTGACGTGTGAGTCGGCGAACGGTTTCCAGATTATGTGATATGATTTCCGGACGCTCCTGTACTACTGTCTCCAGATTTTCCCACTTTCCCTGAAAATCGGGGATCAGTGTTTCAAGTGTTGTGCCAGGACTGGCTGCTCTTATTGCACGAATCGTTTCTGCCCAAATTGTTGAACCTCCGTCTTTCAAATCATCACGATCTACAGAAGTGATAACACAGTGCTTCACTTTCATCAGCTTTACGGAGTTGGCAATGCGCTCCGGCTCTTTCAAGTCAACAGCAAGCGGACGCCCTGTTGCTACAGCACAAAACCCGCAGGACCGTGTACAGATATTTCCCAGAATCATGAATGTGGCAGTTCCCGCTCCCCAGCATTCGCCCATATTCGGACAATTTCCACTGGCACAAATAGTATGCAGCTTGTTCTCCGTTACCAACTCACGTACCTTACGATACTCTTCGCCGATAGGAAGTTTTACTTTGAGCCACTCAGGCTTTTTTGGTTTGTCGCCGGTTGTTTTTGTCGGGAGGGTTGCGCTATCACTCATTCTTCTGCTTCACTTTTTTGGCCATTACCATTTTCGGCCATACATGATCGTTAGATAAAACGTTAAAAAGAGTTGTTTGTTTTCTGCAAAGGCCATTATCGGTACTTCCTGTGGATATGCATCCAGAATAACACCAATTTCAAGCGCTTTTACATCTTCAAAAACAGGAGCGTATTCGAAATTGAATCCAACTTTTGCATATGCACCCGGACGGAAAAACAATTGGTCGAGGCCTTCGGTGAAGGGTGCTCTTCCGTAAATATTGTCGATATAATGTTCGTCCGGATTATATTTTTCAGTCACAACATCAAACTCTCCGAAATTTCCCGTGGGCTTCAGAATATTCAGGTATACCGGCTTCAATATTCCAAGTGATAATCCTCCTGAATATAGAAAGCGTACTTCAACGCCGTTTTTCTCTGCTTTGCTGTAAATGGTGTGCTGTCGTCCTACTCCGGCTCGAAGAATACTGAATGAATTCAGTTTGCCATATACGTATGACCTTGCATTGTCAAAAGCCTGGTTGACGGATTTTACTTCTTTCGGATGTTTCATTCCGACAAAATCTCCTTCGAACATCAGTTTTTTATAGCCGGTGAGATTAAATGATCTGCGGAACTGCAATCCCCATCCGTTGGTGTGAAAATTTAACCCTCCGGTGGCTTCGTTTTTCATCAAAACCGGCTTCTCTTCTACGTATTCATTAGGGTTTGTCTGAGCATTACTTTGCGTAAGCCCAGTGACAAACAGGATGAATAGATACAGGAAAATCCTTGATTTCATTCACACAAATATACGATGATTTTAGGCTATCGTTCCAAGATTAAGGCTTTAAAGGTATTTTTACATCATGGCTACAATAGAAACCGGTTACGTAGGTAATCTCCGTACCCGTGCGAAGCATCTTGGCTCAGGTAGTGAAATTATAACCGACGCCCCTATTGACAACCAGGGGAAAGGGGAGGCTTTTTCTCCAACTGATTTATTATCAGCCGCTTTGGGGTCGTGCATGCTGACAATTATGGGAATCGCAGCGAATACACATTATATCGATATGGATCAAACCCGTATTCGGATAACTAAAATTATGGCCTCGAACCCACGTCGGGTGGCCGAAGTGCAAATTGAGTTTGATATGCCGTCGAAGGGCTATTCAGAAAAGGAAAAGGCAATTTTGGAACATGCCGCCAGAACATGTCCGGTCGCATTGAGTGTGCATCCCGACCTGATTCAAACAATTACTTTTAACTGGTGATGCCTGAATCTCTACTGTGATTTTATACAGGTTGTAGTAGATGCCTTTCGCGAAAAACCAGAATATTGTTATGGTTGTGATTTTTAAAATTAGTGTTAGTCGAACCTTAATACTTTTACTGGCTGTATTCCTGATATAATCTTTGCAGGAAGCAACATTACCAACATTCCGGTAAGCAGAACAATCGAGTTGACGATTAAAATTCCAACAAGATCGATGTTGACAGGTACTTTAGATAAGTAATAGGATTCTTCAGGTAATGTGATGATTCCGGTTTGTTGTTGGAAAATCGCAAATGCGAAGGAGATAACATTGGCAATTATAATTCCTTTGAGAAGAATTTTCAATGCAATATATCCGTAGATACTTCCAATGAAGGAATCCGTAGCTCCCATTGCTTTAAAGAGTCCGATTTCTCTGGCATGCTCGAGTACAAGAATCAATAAGGTACTGATGATGGTTATTCCTGCTACAAGAGTGATCAGTCCGATGATGACATAAACATTTAGGTTTTGCAGTTCAAGCCAGTTGAATAGCTGTGGATAAAGTTGTTCGGCACTTTGAGTATTGTACGTATAGCCGGTAGCGTTATATAACGGAGGGAATGCCTTCTCCATATCAACACCGTCTTTTAAGAAAACTTCGTAGCCGCCTACTTCGCCATTTTTCCAGCCATTGATTTGCTGTAACATGCGTAGGTCGCAAATCATATATAGATTGTCGAATTCTTCACTGAGTCCGGTTTTGTAAATACCACTGACTGTTACTTTTCGTACTTTCTTATCGTTTTGAATAAAAAATACAAGGAAGGAGTCGCCGGTTTTCAGTCGGAGTTTTTTACTGAAATGTTCACTGATCAACACTGATGTTGAATAGGAACTGTCATTAAAAACCGGAAATTTCCCCTCTGTAATTTTTGAAGAAAAGAAGCCGGAGTCGAAATCGTTGCCAACACCTTTCAATACCACACCCTGGCAATCATCGTCCGTTTTAATAAGTGCCGCTTTTAAAGTGAATCCCTGTATCTGTCGTACTTCCGGTAAAGATTTTATACGATTTAAAGTTTTTGGCTCGATTTTTATAGGACTCTCTTCAAAAGATTCATTGTTGTTAAAAGAACTGATCCTGAAATGTGCGACAAAGCCGGTAACTTTCCGGGTGATTTCATTCCTGAAGCCGGTCACTACCATGATCGAGATCAACATGGCAACAATGCCCAATACGATACCTGTAAGGGCGATGTTAACCACGGGACCCGAGGTTGCATTCCGGATGCTTCCGGTGCGCAACATTCGATCGGAAATAAATTTTCTGAAGCGGTGAACCGACATTTAACTAAACTTGCGTCTAAATTAGAGAATCAACACACATGAATCGAATAAGTCCGTTAAAAACAGCAAATTCCTCCGGCCATATACTGACCCGGTTGCTCATTGCCGTTTTTATCGTCGTGAATCTATCTGCCGCTCAGGCACAGATAATTACCGGCGCTTCCCGTTTTGAAGTGTATCTACAGGAGCTAAAAGGTAAAAAAGTTGCGATTGTTGCAAACCCTACTTCTATCGTTAACGGTACTCATCTGGTAGATACATTGCTTGCATTGGGAGTTAAGATAGAAGTGGTTTTTGCGCCCGAGCATGGTTTCCGTGGAGAAGCGGAGGCTGGTGAAACAGTAAATAGTGGTGTTGATGTTAAAACAGGTGTGAAGGTAGTGTCGTTGTATGGGAGTCATAAAAAACCAACAAATGATGATCTGAAAGGAGTGAACCAACTGGTGTTCGATGTTCAGGATGTAGGCGTGCGGTTTTATACCTACATCAGTACGCTGCAGTATGTAATGGAGGCCTGTGCTTCGTTAGAAATTCCAGTGATGGTGTTGGACCGCCCGAACCCAAACGGACATTTTGTCGATGGCCCCGTACTGAAAAAACAATATGCCTCCTTTGTGGGAATGCAACCAATTCCGGTAGTGCATGGCATGACGATGGGCGAGTATGCGTCAATGCTGAATGGTGAAGGCTGGTTGGAAGATAGCCTCAGGTGTAGATTGAAAGTAGTGCAGATGAAAAACTGGACACATGAAACAGACTATAGTTTGCCTGTGCCCCCAAGTCCAAACCTGCCCAATGATGCAGCTGTAAGACTATATCCCTCGCTTTGTTTTTTTGAAGGCGCAGATGTTAGTGTAGGAAGAGGTACTGAGTATCCATTTCAATGTTTTGGTTTTCCAGGTAACAAAACCGGTGATTATAAATTCACTCCATTGAGTATTCCCGGTAAGGCAAAAAATCCTCCATATCTTAATCAGGAGTGCATTGGTAAAAATCTCTCGAAAAATGCCACCATCAAAAGATACGACAAACTACATCTTGAATGGCTGATTGAAGCCTATAATTCCTTCGCAGTGAAGGAAAAGTTTTTTAATGCGTTCTTTCTGAAACTCGCCGGTACCCCGGAGCTACAGCAGCAGATTGAAGCAGGATTGTCTGCAGATGAAATCAGGGAAGGATGGAAGGTGGATCTTGAAAAGTTTAAAAAAATCCGGTCGCGATATTTGCTCTATCCATAAAGCAAAAGAGGCCGGCTCTTTCGAAACCGACCTCTTTGCGGGAATTGTTTGATTGTTATTGAACGGTAAAACGGAAGTGACTTTTCTGAGTTCCTTTCTGAACGATTAACAGATAAGCACCTTTTGCATATTCATTTACCGGAATTTCTGCAACATTGCTACCGGAGTACGAAGTGCGAACCTGTTGTAATAATTCACGGCCTGCCATGTCACATACTTTTACTACGTGTTCGCCTTCATCGTCTGAATCGAATGTGTAGAAGAGAATGTCGCTTGTAGGATTTGGGTATCCTGATAATCCAAGCGGATTGTTTTCTGTTTCACGATTTGTAGTGTTAGAGGTAGTGAACATAAAGGGCGCTGACCACATTCCTGCACGTCCATTACATTTTCCTCTGATTTCAACGGAGTAAGTAGTGTTAGAGCGCAATCCTCTTGCTTCATAGGAACCTGCTGCTGTTGAGAGTACATAAGCATTCCGCGCAGCACCTGTCAATGTATTTGTTATGCGGATACGTACAGTGTCCATAGAGGCGTTTCCGTTCCATCGAATGGTAGCAACAGATGGTGTAATTCCTGTTACATTGATATTTTGAATTGATCCGCAGGTGTCAAGTGTGGTGAAATATTCTGTAGTTGAATATGGACTTGTAAATCCGCTGCATGTACTGTTTACTGCCCACTCATAAGTTGTGTTACTGCGCAGGTTGCTGATTTCAACACCTGTTGAATTGGCAACTCCGGGAATAGTGATTGTGGAGTAGGTTGTGGCTCCAACCGGACGGTAACGTACAGTGAAGTTGTCAGCAGTTGTATTGTACCAGCGTACTGTTGCTTTGGAGATTTTCATGTTTTCAGAACGCAAATGCTGTGGAGTTGATCCGCAGAAGAGTGGTGTGCCCAATGTTCTGAAGCTGCTTGTCGTGCTCATGAAGTTACCTGAGATACATACGTTCTCAACGTTCCAGTTGTAAACAGTGCCTGGCAACAGGTTGTTGATTCTCCAGCTTGATAATGATCCCCCAATTTCTTTTACAATAATATTGGAAGTTCCAACTGCCCAGTAGCGGATAACAAAACGTTCACCGGTGATTCCTGGATTCCAACCAAGTATTGCAGTGGTATCACTGATATTATATGCTGTGAGCATGTTTGGATTGATACATGTGCTGGATACTGGTTGTGAAACCTGCATTGTTGTAGCACCTGACTGACATCCGAAGTTGTTGATGGCAGATACTGTTACCGTTTGCGCATTGGCTACGTTGATGGTTGTGCCGGATGCTCCGTTTGACCAATTGTAGCGTACAGCACTTGGCTCATATGCGTTCAGTTGATACGAAGCATTTGGAATGTAAGTGATGGCAATACTTGGATTCATCGGCTTCGGATTTACTGCAACCGTTACAGAGTCAACACTCAGTATTGTTCCATTGAAATCGCGTGAGTAAACATAATATGTGCCTGCCTGATTTGCTGTAATGCTGGCTGTTGTTTGTCCGCCTGGTGCCCAGAGATAGTTCGCTCCACCTGTTGCAGTAAAGGTTACATTATTTCCCTGGCAGATAGTCGTGTTTCCGTTTACAGAAATGTCAACAGCAGTTGGGTTGTTGGCTTGAGTAATCGTTACCGTACTACTAGTGGCGCTGCAATTTCCTGCATTTGTTGCGGTAACTGAATAAGTACCCGGATTAGATACAGTAATAGACGCTGTAGTTTGTCCGCCCGGTTGCCATACATAACTTGTTCCTCCTGTTGCAACAAGTGTGGTGGTTTGTCCAACCATAATTGATGTAGAACCATTCACTGTGATAGACGGAGTTGGGATCGCACTTACAGTAACGTTAATGTTGTTACTTGATGCAGTGCATCCGCTTGCATTGGAAGCTACTGCACTGTATGATCCTGCAGCATTTACTGTGATACTGTTTCCGGATTGTCCGTTTGACCATTGGTAGGAGCTTCCTCCGGTGGCAGTTAAAGTTACACTACCGCCCTGGCAGAAGCTTGTGGATCCGCTGGCTGTAACATTGGCAGTAGGTAATGCATTAGCAGTAACGTTTACAGCTGAAGAAGTGCTGGAACAACCGCCCGTTGCAGATACCGTTACGCGATATGAACCACTGGTATTGACAGATACGGTACGTGATGTTGAACCGTTCGACCAAAGATAGTTGTATCCGGTTGGTGCACTTAAAGTAACTGATCCACCCTGACAGAATGATGTAGGTCCACTTGTACTTACTGTGTTTGGAGGTGTGCTGGTTACACTTACGGTGACAGGTGTCGATACAGAAGTACAACCGTTGCTGCCGGTTACCGTTACCGAATAACTTGCTGCTGTTCCTACATTGATACTTGCTGTGGTTGCACCGTTACTCCATGCATAACTTGTTCCTCCTGAAGTGCTCAGTGTTACAGTTTGTCCCTGACAGATTGCTGTAGGTCCGGATGTGTTGACCGTGGCAGTTGGCTTAGCATTTACTGTTACAGTGATTGGGTTAGATACCGATGCACAACCACTTCCGTTATTTACTGATACGGTATAAGTTCCACTTTGTGATACAGTGATAGCCTGTGAAGTTTGTCCGTTCGACCAGCTGTAAGATGTTCCTGCAGCAGCTGTAAGTGTTACTGAACCGCCCTGGCAGAATGTAGTTGTTCCTGATGTGCTAACCGCAGCAACTGTTGCACTGCATGCAGCCTGACTTGGATTTAAATTTAAAGACGAGTTTGTAGATAATAATACTTTGTCGATTTCAATGTTTCCATTAGACATCAACAATGATAATGTCTGGTTTTGTTGTGCTGTTAAAGAGTTGAAACGAATGGCCTGGCCTGAACAAGCATCCAGGTTATACCATTGCCATGCAGTGCTGGTAACACAACCAATTGTTTTTGCCGCACCTCCGTTTAATGATACACTTACAGATCCACCAGTTGCATTTTTACTGCGGATACGGATCCAGAGTGAATAGTTCGTTGCAGCGCGTGGTGTAAAATTGTACTGAATCGCAGTTGGAGTAGCCGTGTTGAAACTCACATAAGAGGTGTAGTTGCGGAAGTCATTTCCTGCGGCGCCGTTTGGTAATTCTGTTTTGATTACAGCAGTCGCATTAGTGTTGTCGAACAATTCTGCTTCGAGGTTAAAATCATTTGACCATCTTTCAGGATGTTCGAATTGATGCCATCCGTCAAGTTGATAAAATACTTTTCCTGTAGAACCGGTTGCATCATAAATGTAAACACTTCCCTGACGTCTGAACTCAACCCATAAAGAGTCGTTTCCTAATTTGAATTTACCATAAGATACCATTGGTGCATTTCCAGGTGTGTTTGCATCCACCATTTGCGCAGTAGTGATCAGGTATTTTTCAACGCCGTTGATTTTACGAACAGCAACTAACTGGCGGTTGTCGCCGGTGTTGAAGAGATACTTTGGATTGTTAGGATTCAAAGTAGTGCTTGATAAATAATAGCGTGGTACGTCGCCGGTTAACAATGTTCCGTTACGAAGGAATGCTTCTGCGCGTGATGTTACTGCCTGTGCGTAAATTGGCATTACTGTTTGCCATCCCCAGTTTTTAGAATTCGGGAATGGAGCTGATAAACTGAAGTAACCACTGTAGAAGAATTCAGATCCCCAGGCAGAAAGTACTTTCAAAGTAGCCAGGTATTGTGCTGGACGCATGTTTTGTGTTTCATCGTTATTCCAACCTGCAGATACGAATGGTGACATCAAACTGTCTCCGCGTTGTAATTCGTAATATTTACAATCAGCGAACCAACCGAGTCCATGCCAGGCTCCGGCCCAGGCTCTCCAGTTGTTTGGCCAGCGTGGGTAGAAGTCCCCGGTAGCATAGTAACGGCCGTTGATTGGTGAGTTGATTGTTTTTGCAAAACTCCAAAGAGGACGATAGTCAATCTGACCGTCCAATGCATAATGGGTAAATATAGTAGTAGGACTCACACTCATGAACTGATCACGGTAGAGTTTTGTCTGATATGCATATTTGGAACTGCGATAGTCATTCACACTGGAATACCCGCTTGCATTTTTATCTGCAAGAATAGAAGGGTCATTATTTACCGCGCCACCATTGAGACTAATGAGCGGAATAACTTCACCATTTTCATTCAGGATGTCAAGTGGGCGTCCTAATGCATTGGTAAGGTTTTGGAATGCAGTACGCTGTGCCTGCCCATCGGCAATTATAGAAGCAGCTGGAGCAACAGGCGACCAATGTTTATCTGTGGAAGCAGCTCCATTTAAATCCAGGAATTGATTGCTGCTGTTTTTAATATAATGTGAATTGGATAAATTATTGTTAGTAATATTCCCTCCGATCTGTGCCCAAAAGCATATTGCGGATGTTTTAAATGATGGATTTCTTTTCGCTACTGCTGTTAAAGCTGCCGACAAGATATTGTTCGTATCTGCATAATTTGCAGGAGACGAATACGAACCGATGTTGTCATTCACCATAAAGTAATAGTTCCAGTTATTATGGAACTCTACTGCATTCGCTTTGGCATTCGCAATCATTTGCTGATTACTAACGCCAGATTGCTGTGCACCTGAGAAGTAATTTAATCCGAACCAAACAAAGTTTCTGTTTAGTGTGTGCCCTGGTTTAAACCTTGGCAACGGATACGATAACAATTGCTCCTGTGCGGATTTGTTACCTGTGGCATACTCCAATGTATCGATCGTTTGAGCGTTTACAAGCCCAAGCGCGAATAGTAATGGAAGTAGAAGTAGTTTTTTCATCCCTGCTGTTTTTTTAGTTTGGCACAAACTTTGATTTGATTTAGTTGGTTTGATCATTTGCGCCTGGGGCAAGATATCCTCAGGTGTTCCCTCGCAGTTATTGTTGTAGGGGCTTTTCTTTTTTTTGTAAGATTCCGTTGTTTTTAATAGCGTAAAGCAGCTTGATTTCTGCTGTTTATAGAGCAGAATCACCAGAATCAATTAAAAAAGGCATTTCATTTTATAACCGTAATACTGTAAGAAAATTGCAGGGAATTTGCTTTTCTTTCTTTAATCATCAAAGTGGGTGTTAAAAGGCCAATACATTACTAAAAGCAAAAACCCCGCCGAGGCAGGGTTTTTACGTTTTGGATTTTCTGTGGCACTCTTATTCAGCTGCAATCAGCCTTATTCTTTTTGTTTCCTGAGGAGTAATGATCTCAGCGAAGTACATTCCCGCTGTTAAATGTGCGGTCGGATAATCTATACGTGATTCCCCACCACTCATCATAGCCTGATCCAATACAACGTCAATCAGTTTTCCGGTTGCATCATACAAACGAATAGATACTGCTTGTTCGTCTGACAATTCAAATGCAAAGGTGGTCATGTTGCTGAATGGATTTGGATAAGCCGAGAAATTCGAATTGCCCGGTAGTACTTCTCCTTCTTTGCATGGAACAGTAACCGTGTATGGTATGGAGAATACACCACAAGAGCCTAGTTGTGCTCTCATTTTATAAACACCTGCTGTAGTGGCAGTGAATACATTGTTTGTGCCGGTGTAGGTTACAACATTGTTTTTGTACCATACATAGGTTGTCGCAGTGGAGTTTGTTACAGTGAAGCGAACATTACCTCCTGCGCAGAAACTCAATGGTCCGCTCACGCTGATGTTAAATGAAGCTGTAGGGTTAACGGTGACGGTTGTAGCATTCGATGTAGCAGAACATCCATTCGACTGAGATACGCGTACAGTATAAGCACCACCTGTAGTAGCGGATATTGTTTTAGTGGTTGCACCATTAGACCATAAATAAGCTGTTCCGGTAGTTGCGGTTAACTGTACAGAACCTCCATTGCAGAAAGTTGTTGCTCCGGCTGCTGTGATGGTTGGCGTTGGTGCTGTACCTGTACCAACTGTTACAGCTGTAGCTGCAGAGGTAGCAGAACATCCTCCTGTTTGTGTGACACGTACTGTATAGTTTCCGGTAGTTGTAACATTGATAGAAGGAGTAGTTGCTCCATTCGACCATAAATATGATGCCCCGCTGGATGCAGTTAATGTGACTGACCCGCCTGTACAGAAGGTTGTTGCCCCACTCGCTGTAATTGTTGGGGTAGGAGCTGCTCCAACAGTAACTGTGGTAGCACTGGATGTTGCTGAACAACCTGTGCTTTGAGATACTCGCACCGTGTAGCTACCTGCTGTTCCTGTAGTGATAGATTTAGTGGTTGCACCATTCGACCATAAGTAAGCTGTGCCTGTTGTTGCGGTCAACGTAACACTTCCTCCTGTGCAAAGTGTAGTTGATCCACTTGCTGTAATCGTAGGTGTTGGTGC
>JAGOJO010000149.1 GCA_017995075.1 Bacteroidia bacterium
AGATCATCTATATGGGCGGACAACGACAAAGTCCGATTGATGTAACTGCCTCTGCTGCTGCCGGAGAAACGGTTTACGACAACAACAACGCCTTCAGTATTCAGCAAAAAGCATACTTCCGAACCGACCTCCGCTTCAGTATGAAACGTAATCGTCCACAGTCGACTCATACCTTATCGCTGGATTTACAGAATGCCACGAATCATAAAAATATCTACGCAAGCTTCTACGATGCATTATCAGGTAAAATAAAAACCTATTACCAGACGCCCCTGATTCCGGTTCTCAGCTATCGTATTGAATTCTGATAGCCGGTAAAAAGTGAATCTAACATTTGCAGATCACCGAACCAATGTTAGGTGTCCATTATAGGTATGTGGAATGCCGAATACATCCTGCATTTCCACCTGATAAACATACACACCCATTGCAGCATCTTCGCCATCTATTCTTCCATCCCAGCCTGCTGAATCATTAGAAGTAGAAAATATGCGCTCACCAAACCGGTTGAAAATAATCATGGTGAATCCGGAATAACCAAAACCTTTCACCATGAAAACATCATTTGTTCCATCGTTGTTCGGCGTAAAAGAATTAGGAATCCAGAAAGCATAGTTATCATCCACTTCCAGCAACTGCCAGGAAGTATCCCGACAACCATCCGCACTTTCCACCATTAATTCTACGGTATAAGTACCAACTTGCGTATAGATGTGCTCGGGGAACTGCACAACATCAGTAGTCGCATCGCCGAAGTTCCACCACCACTGAACGGCATTAAAGGATTCATCTTTAAAAGTAACCTTCGGAACAAAAACGCTCGGCTCATAAGGAATATAACTGAACGAAGAAACAGGCAGCTCGTAAGCAGTCACATAAGATTTACGGAGAGAGTCGTTCACACAGCCGAGATCAGTAGTTACTGTTAATCTGACATTGTAAGTCCCGGCATCCATGTATTTCGCTTCCACCACCTGCAATGAATCTACAACACCATTTCCAAAATCCCAATACCATTTTCTGATCATACCATCAATACTGGTACTATGATCGGTGAACTGTACACCATGAGGTTTACATCCGGCTGAATCGTTCACTGTAAAATCCGCAACAGGCAACTTCCAGATATGAGCAGTAGTAGCAGCTGAATCAACGCATCCTTTGTTACTGGTTGCTATCAGCATTACAGGATAGGTAGCCACCTGCGCATAGGTATGCAACGGCTCAAATATGGAGGAGGAAGTGAGATCCCCGAAATTCCAGTTCCATCCAACGATGGAGCCATTAGTGATCGTTGACTGATTATGAAATCGACTGGGATCACCGAAACAAACGGTATCTGCAAGAATGGCTACCTGAGGCAGCGGATGTACAGTTACCGGAATAGCTGCAGTATCTGAACAACCATTTGTCGTTTGAACCACCAATGAAACAGTGTAGGTTCCGGAGAGTAAATAAGTATAGTCAGGAGAGGGAGTGCCGTTTACTAACGGTGATCCATCCCCGAAATTCCAATCCCATACATTCACTACAGTGCCAATGGCAACCGAAGTATCCTGAAATGTAAATTGATTCTCTGCGCAGATTGTAGGGTGCGTAAAACCCGCAACAGGTCCTGGCTTCGTAGCAATGCTCTGCAGAACAGTATCCATACATCCTATACTATCTATAATTATCAACTGAACAGGATACGAACCCGGCAACTGATAAATATGAGATGGCGAAGACGAAGTATCAATTGGTGTTCCGTCGCCGAAGTTCCATTCCCAGGATACAATTCCTCCTCCGGATGATGTACTTAAATCGGTAAATGCAGTTGCAGTACCCGGACAAACCAACGAAGCATTAAAATTAGAAACCGGATACGCTCCAATGCTTATACTCTGATAAATCGTGTCGGTACAGCCACCACCATTTGTTACCATCAATGAAACAGTGTAATTACCCATAGCATTGTATGAATGCAGAGGACTTTGCAGTGTAGATGTTGTACCATCGCCAAAATCCCAAAACCATTGACTAATCGGAGAACCGCTCACTACAACGGAGGAATCATAGAACTGTACCGGATTCTGACATGAAGCGCTTTGTCCGTATGCTGATGCAATCACAGTAGTAGTTAATACCGATGTAAGTGTGATTGTACAACCGGTTACGGAGGTCATGGTGCATTGATATTGATTACCAACAGTTGCGTTTGGAATAACGATTGTTTGGGTAGTATCTCCAGTACTCCATTGATAAGAAGCAAAACCGATCGGCGCTGTTAAGGTAGTAGCAGAAGAGCCAATACAGAAATCACTTTGAATTTTAAAAGGACTGCAATAACAATCTACATAAGCATAACCATAATGGCCACCCAATTTGCAGTCGCCGGTAGAAAATTCAATCGTGACTGTCTGGCCAATGTACGGTGAAAGGTCTAATCCCACCGTTGTCCAATTTTGATAGCGGACAAAATTACCAAACTGATTCACCAGCGAAACAAAACCTGGAATACCAGCCGATGCATACACATTATAGGTGCCACAACCAACGGCTATTCCATTGGAGTCATACACCCGGATCTCAAAGCGTGGTTGTTGCTGCGCCGTATGACTTGGATCTTCCAGCACCACGGCATATCTATAAATAAATAAAGCATTCGTTGAATCTACATTGATCTGATACGATAATTGCTCTGCCTGCGAACCCGTATTGTCATTACCTAGTCGTGCAGAGAAGAGTCCACCCGGAGCTACTACTGAAATCGCACCATTCGTATTCGGATCTGTACCTGTACCTGTCATTATTGTATGACGACCATTCACTATACCCGGAGAAGTAGAATTAATCGGACAACATGTACCCGTCGTCGCTGTCCAATTCCCAAAATTTCCCAATTCAAAATCGGCATTCACACAAGAGCTGAGTTGTGCATGGCTGTGTTGTGATGTCCCCACCAACAAAAAAATAAACAGCAGAAATTCCCTTAGTAGTTTTTCTCTCATAACTTAATAAAATTTTAACTGTTATGGACGGGTTAGGAAAGAACACCCTTAGAGCAAGGGATTAACCAATGAAATGAATATAACCAAAGATATGTAAACTTTATCCTGAATCCGGTAAACACTTTGAAAAATAATTTAATTTTTTTCTGTTTTCCAGCTAAATAGCAAAAGAAAATAAGCATTTCATCATCCATCAATAACGACAATGGATAGGTTAAAGAAATAAAATTATGGGTTAACGGAGCTTTCGGAAGGGTTTTGATAAATCCAACTTTATTAACAAGTCACCGGAAAATAAAATTGCATTTTTTGTGGACGAGAACTATCTCACCAGCGTTACCCGACCACTATAGGTATGTGGATTTCCAAAAACATCCTTGATCTGCACCTGATAAACATAAACATCCATCGCTGCCACGGTACCATTATAGCTTCCATCCCAGCCTTCCGAATCATTGGCGGTAGAAAAAATATGATCACCCCAGCGATTAAATATATCCATGGTAAAATCAGAATATCCGAAACCCTTCACCATAAAGGCATCGTTCTTACCATCGTTATTGGGTGTAAATGAATTCGGAATCCAGAGTGCGTAATCGTCTTTCACCTCGAGTACTTTCCAGGCAGTATCACGACATCCATCCGGACTTTCCACCATCAATACAATTTCATAAACTCCGGCCTGACCATAAATATGTTCCGGATACTGAACCACGGAAGAAGAAGAATCGCCGAAATCCCACCACCATTGCGAAGCATTCCACGACTGATCATAAAAACTCACCTTCGGCATAAATACACTCGGCTCTGAAGGATCATAAGTAAATGCTGCCAATGGAAGAGCATGAACAGTGATATAGCTCAAACGTGTTGTATCATTTGTACATCCACGGCTACTCGTCACCGTTAGAGAAACATCATAATTACCGGCATCTGTGTATTCATAAGCAGGATCAGGGACTGTATCCCCTACTCCGTTTCCAAAATCCCAGAACCAATCGGTAATCACCCCGTCGCTGCTGCTGCTGAGATCGGTATATTGCAGACTATGCGGCTGACAACCTGCGGTATCGTCCGCCACAAAATCCGGCTGCGGAAGGTACCATACACGTGCCACAGCACTTGCAGAATCCTCACAGCCCATATCACTGGTAGCGATTAAAGTAACCGGGAAGGTTCCGCCTGATGGATAGGAATGTTGCGGCTCAAATACATTAGAAACGGAATTATCACCGAAACTCCAGTTCCACGCAACAATAGATCCCGAAGCAATTGTAGACTCATTGTTAAATGTAGTCAGATCGCCATAACAAACTGTATCCGATGAGAACGTAACCGAAGGAACTGGATAAACGGTAATGAAAGCATTTGCCGTGTCACGACATCCATGATTGGACACTGCCACCATCTCCACCGGATAATAGCCGGTTAACGCATACGTGTGTACCGGATTCTGAACAGTAACTAACGGCGATGCATCACCGAAACTCCATGACCAGAATTGAATCGTATCACCACCACCTATCGAACTTCCATCATTGAACTGAATGGGCACGCCCGGACAATCTTCCAGGAAACTCATGGCCGCAACCGGCTCATGGTACACTACGAGTGTAGCACTGGTATCACCCCTACATCCATCAGCATTAATAATATTCAATGTCGGGAAATACACTCCGGGCTGAAGGTATGTAAACGAAGGATTTTGCACATTGGCTGTACCGCCGGCACCAAATCCCCAGCTCCATGTAGTAACAGGACTTGCAGACACTGCAGAACCAGCAAAAGCAACCGGCACATCCTCACATGCGTTTACTGCTGCAATTGATGGCACCGGATTTACCAAAATCTGTATAAGTTGCGTAACGGAATCCACACAACCATTACTGCCGGTCACAATCAAGGTGCAATAATAGTTCCCTGCCGGACTAAAATTCATCACAGGAGTATTCAATCCACTTATTTGACCATCTGAAAAACTCCATACACTGGTAGCAATCGATCCGCCTGTAAGAGAAGAAGTATTGGTTAAAGTA